>RFVZ01000074.1 GCA_009922405.1 Betaproteobacteria bacterium | reverse complement strand
GGCATCTTCGGTGAGAGCCTAACAGGCTCTAACTCAGTTGACTGGCTACAGAGGCTCGGGACCATTTAGGATATCCGGGCCTTTTTTGCTTTTTCCGCCAGGGAATGAATGGCTAGTCGATAGCCGTCAAAGCCCAGTCCGATAATAATTCCGGCAGCGACGGAAGAAATCCACGAGTGGTGTCGAAAAGACTCCCGGGCGTGGACATTCGATATGTGAACTTCGACGACTGGAGTGGGCGAGATGCCCTTGATCGCGTCGTGAAGAGCGATTGAGGTATGACTGAATGCGCCGGCGTTCAGGACAATCCCAAACAGCGATCCCTCGCTGTGCCGCGCGCCTGCGGCGTGTATATGGTCGAGCAAAACCCCTTCGTGATTAGATTGGTGGCACTCGGCCGTCAGGTTCAGTGAACGAGCCGTTTCAACGCATAGGGCCTCAAGGTCAGCTAGTGAGCCTGAACCATACGTGGACGGTTCGCGCTGTCCGAGCAGGTTTAAGTTAGGGCCGTTGAGGATGAGGATTGTCGACATGGTCGCTGGCTCAAGGGAATCATGCGCCATCATAGCCAATATCAAAGCGCGTATAATGTATATTATGTTAACTTACTAACACATCACACCGCCTCCAACCTCGATTAGGCCATTGACGCCCGAACCCGAGTCTGATGTGATGTGTCCCCGTTGCGCCGCTGGCTGCAACTACTTTTCCCACTTCTCTGTTACCAACAAAATGTCCCCCGAAATCTTTCCTCAACTGCGTGAATCCCTTGCAGCAGTAGCACTTCACTTTCGCGCCCACCCGCTGCGTTTTCTGAGCGAAGGTGATCTCAAGGCCTTGGTGCACTATGAACTCGCTTTGAGAATTGATGGACCTTATGGCATTACCACAGCGGACACCCAACGACATGGCCAGGTTCACTGTGAATGGCCGTCCGCGGCGGCCCGCAAGTTCGATGTGGCAATTGCCGATGCCTCTGAGGCAGATTGGGCCGATCATTCCAGCCCACCAGTTCGAGTCGGAATCTTGACGCGCCTTTGGCTACCGAACGCTGTGTCCGGAATTGGGCCTGACCTCGAACGTCTGAGAAACGGTTCGGCTGCTCGCCGACCAGCGGATTTCACCGGTATCTTGATGGTGTTTTGCCACCCCGAAGTGTCTTGGAAAACCGCCCTCGGTCTGTATCACCCAGGCCCCGAGGTGACGGTACCGCGCAACGGGTTCGAGTTACAGGTCGTTGACGCCGATGGTTGTCACGCCGCGTTAATCTGAACGATGGGCGGCTGGTCATACCCGCTCGAGAACGAGTGCGATTCCCTGACCTACGCCAATGCACATCGTGCAAAGCGCATATCGCCCCTTGATTCGATGCAACTGGTTGATCGCGGTCGTCGCCAGCCGTGCACCGCTTGCACCTAGCGGATGACCAAGTGCGATCGCACCACCGTTTGGATTGACGCGAGGATCATCGTCGGGCAAGCCGAGATCCCGCAACACTGCGAGGCCTTGCGCCGCAAAGGCCTCATTCAGTTCAATGACATCTAGATCCTCCAGCGCCAAGCCTGTCAAGGCCAGCACCTTGCGCGTGGCGGGCGCCGGGCCCATCCCCATCACCCTTGGTGCCAGGCCGGCTACGGCCATTCCAAGAACACGCGCCCGGGGAGTTAGGTGGTAGCGGTGCGCGGTGGCCTCATCTGCCAATATAAGCGCACATGCGCCATCGTTCACCCCTGAGGCATTGCCCGCGGTGACAGTGCCGTCTGGTTTTACGATGCCCTTGAGTTTGGCAAGTGCTTCCATGCTGGTTTCGCGCGGGTGTTCGTCCTGAGTCACGCGAATCGAATCCCCCTTCTTTTGCGGGATTACTACTGGGGTTATTTCTTGCTCAAAAAATCCGCTTTTTTGGGCGTGAATCGCTCTCGTCTGGCTGGCTAATGCCATCCGGTCTTGGGATGCCCGGTCGATGCCATGATCCGTTGCGACGTTCTCAGCAGTTTCCGGCATAGAATCAACACCATAAGCGGCTTTCATCGCGGGATTGATGAAGCGCCAGCCAATCGTGGTATCGAATATCGCGTGGTTGCGTGAGAAAGCACTGTCAGCCTTTGGCATCACAAATGGAGCGCGACTCATGCTCTCGACGCCTCCCGCAATCGCAAGCCCTATTTCACCGGCGCGGATTGCCCGGGCCACAATTCCAAGCGCATCAAGTCCCGAACCGCACAGGCGGTTGATTGTGGCACCTGGCACGTCAATTGGCAGCCCTGCCAGCAATGCACTCATCCTGGCAACGTTTCGATTGTCTTCGCCCGCCTGATTAGCACATCCATAAATGACGTCTTCGATTGCATTCCAATCGACGCCGGGATTTCGTTCGATCAACGCGCGCAGGGGCAATGCGCCGAGTTCATCGGTTCGAATGCTAGAAAGTGCGCCACCGTACCGGCCGAAGGGCGTCCGTATGGCATCGCAAATATAAGCATATCGGTGGTTAGGTTCGGTGTTCATCTTTGTTCCTGAGTTCAATGCGGTCCGCGAGTCAGCCCAATGGCGGTTAGTCGTTGTAACTCATCGAACGAGAGCCCCTCGACGCGTTCGATGACGATCGCCGGACCTTCTGGGTTGAGTTCGATAACTGCTAAATCGGTATAGACACGACGGACACAGCCGATTCCGGTCAGTGGATACGTACATTGTGGGACGAGCTTACTTTCGCCACTTTTTGTGAGGTGTTCCATCATGACGACGGTGCGTTTGGCCCCAGTCGCGAGATCCATTGCGCCGCCGACGGCGGGGATCGAGTCGACGGCACCGGTATGCCAGTTGGCGAGGTCGCCCTGAGCGGAAACCTGGAAGGCGCCCAGCACGCATAGGTCGAGATGCCCTCCCCGCATCAATGCAAAACTATCGGCGTGATGGAAGAAGCTTCCGCCCTTTCGCAGGGTGACTGGTTGTTTGCCCGCATTGATCAGGTCCCAGTCTTCGTCGCCTGCTGCCGGCGCAGGGCCCATGCCAAGGACGCCATTTTCGCTATGAAGTAAAACCTCGCGGCCCAACGGTAAATGGTTGGCAACCAACGTTGGCATTCCAATGCCCAAATTGACAACAGCGCCTTCGGGAATGTCTCGTGCAATCCGGGCGGCCATTTCGTCGCGAGTCCAGGCGGTCGGTTTCATAGGCCCTCCCCCACCTGAATCACGCGTTGAACGTAGACGGCGGGGGTGATGACATGCTCAGGGTCGATCTCGCCCAACGGAACAATCTTGTGCACCTGGGCAACGGTTATTCGAGCCGCCATTGCCATGATTGGGCCAAAATTGCGCGCAGTCTTTCGATAAGTCAGGTTACCCCAGCGGTCGGCCTGCTCTGCCATGATCAGCGCAAAGTCCGCGGGAATGGGCATCTCTAACACATAGTCGCGATCACCGATTCGTCGGGTTTCTTTGCCTTCGGCGAGCTGGGTCCCAAAACCGGTCGGGGTAAAAAACGCTCCAATTCCAGCGCCCGCGGCACGGATTCGCTCCGCGAGATTTCCCTGTGGAATCAATTCAAGTTCGATCTCACCGCGCCGATAGAGTCCGTCGAAGACATGGGAATCCACCTGGCGGGGGTAAGAACATAGAAGTTTTCGGACCCGTTTTGCCTTGAGCAAGGCCGCTAGCCCAGTTTCGCCGTTGCCCGCATTGTTGTTGACAATGATCAAATCGCGAGCGCCTTGCTGGACAAGCGCTTCGATCAGGGCAGAAGGTTGTCCAGCGCCACCAAAACCGCCGATCATGACGGTGTCGCCATCCTGCACGCCGGCCAACGCCGCATGCATTGAATCAACCACCTTATTAATCATTTCTCGACGAACGCTCGTTCGAACACATAATCGCCGGGCACACCAGTCTGGGGCGACGCCGAGAAGCCCTTGTGATCCAGGATCGCGCGCAGGTCCGCCAGCATCGCTGGGCTGCCACAGATCATTGCCCGATCTTCGAGGGGATTAAGCGGGCGTCCGCCGAGGACGTCATTCGCATGTGAGTCGTCAAGCAGTTCAGTCACCCGGCCCTGCCTTACAAACGCTTCGCGAGTCACCGTAGGAACATAACGTAGCGCCGGTTTGACGAGATCTCCCAGGAATTCATGATTGGGTAGCGTCTCCGTGAAGAACTCGCGGTACGCGAGTTCACTCACAAGGCGGACTCCGTGGAGCAGCACCACTTCCTCAAAGCGCTCATAGGTTTCGGGATCCTGAGTAATGCTCAGAAAAGGAGCCAAACCTGTGCCACTGGCCAGCATAATCAAACGCTTGCCGGGCTTTAAGTCATCGAGCACCAGGGTGCCAACCGGCTTGCGTCCAACCAGGAGCGAATCACCGATCTTCAGGTGTTGAAGGCGCGAGGTCAACGGTCCGTTCGGCACCTTAATGCTGAGAAATTCAAGGTGCTCCTCGTGATTTGCACTCGCAATGCTGTAAGCGCGCAGGAGTGGTTTGCCGTCGACCGGCAGGCCAATCATCACGAAATGGCCGTTCTTGAACCGAAGTGTTGAATCGCGGGTCGTCCTGAAGCTGAAGAGCGTGTCGTTCCAGTGGTGAACCTGGGTGACATGTTCGGAAAAAAATGCACTCACGGGTGTCAACTCAGTCCTTCACTGTCCAGGTAGTCTTCATAATTACCATGCCAATCAATGATTTGACCGCCAGTCTTCACAACAAAGATTCGATTGGCGACCGCGTCAACGAACTGCCGATCGTGAGAAACAACGATGATCGTCCCTTCGTACTTTTCAAGGGCCATCTGGAGGGACTCGATTGACTCCATGTCGAGGTGATTCGTCGGTTCATCCATCAAGAGTACGTTGTGTCGACCCAGCATCAGTCGGCCAAAACTCATTCGGTGCTTTTCACCACCAGAGAGCACCCGCACGGCCTTGCGAACATCATCACCTGAGAAAAGCATCCGGCCGAGGATTGAACGAACCGCCTGCTCATCGTCACCCTCTTGGGTGTAGCGTCCAATCCAATCCGTAAGCGTCTGCTCGGACTCGAAATCTGGATAAACGTCCTGAGCCATGTAACCCACGTCGGCATTGTCGGCCCATCGAATCCGCCCAAGGGACGCCTTGAGACCACTGACGGCCTCACCGGCCATCGCCCGCAGTAGCGTTGATTTACCGACGCCATTAGCACCCACAATCGCAATGCGCTCCCCCGCCTCAATAATCGTTGTCAGTCCTGAAAAAACAGATGCCTCGGCGCCCGCATATCGGTGGCCCAGATTTTCAACCTCGAGGGCATTGCGGTGGAGCTGTTTTGACTGTTCGAACCGCATGAATGGATGCTGGCGGCTACTTGGCTTGACTTCAACGGCCTCTGCCTTGATCTTTTCGATCTGTTTGGCGCGCGACGTCGCCTGACGTGCCTTGGCTTTGTTTGCAGCAAATCGTTGAACGAACTCCTGAAGTTCCTGGATCCGCTCCTTCGCGCGTGCGTTAGCCGAGGTCAGTCGCGAACGGGCCTGAACGCTGGCGAGCATGTAGTCGTCATAATTCCCAGGATAAACACGGACCTCCCGATAATCGACGTCAGCGATATGGGTGCATACCGAGTTCAAAAAGTGACGATCGTGCGAAATGATGATCATCGTTGAATCGCGCCCGTCGAGCACCCCTTCCAGCCACCGGATCGTATCGATATCCAGGTTGTTAGTCGGTTCGTCGAGCAACAGTACGTCGGGGTTTGCAAAAAGCGCCTGGGCCAGCAAGACCCTGAGTTTCCAGCCCGGGGCGATTTCGCTCATTGGGCCCTGATGGAGCTCGGTGGCGACACCGGCGCCAAGCAGCAACTCGCCAGCACGGGCCTCGGCGGTGTAACCATCGAACTCTGAAAATCGGGCTTCAAGGTCCGCCGCCCGCATGTAATCATCTTCAGTAGCTTCGGGATTGGCGTAGATCGCGTCACGCTCGGTCATCGCCGCCCACATTTCCGCATGACCCATCATGACGACATCGAGCACACGGTCGTTCTCAAAGGCAAATTGATCCTGGAGGAGTTTGCCAAGGCGAATCCCTGGGTCGAGGGCGACATTGCCCCCACTCGGGTCCAGATCGCCACCTAGAATTTTCATGAAGGTCGACTTTCCCGAGCCATTTGCACCGATTAAGCCGTACCGATTGCGATCACCAAACTTGACGCTGACGTTTTCGAACAGAGGCTTAGCCCCAAATTGCATCGTGATGCCGGCAGTTGAAAGCATGTTCTAGTGGATGAAGAGGTAGGCCGTTGAGTAAACTCGGCTCGTTTCAACGAAACTGGTTGCGGGCGTTCAGGAAGATCTTTAACCAGGGGGATGCGTCACCGAACCCAGGTTCAAACCAGCTCGGAGGCGCCCAACTGCACTGCACCGTACGGACTATCCGTTCAGGGTGCGGCATCAAGATCGTCGCCCGACCATCATCCGATGTGAATCCAGTCAGGCCACCCGCCGAGCCGTTCGGGTTCGCAGGGTAGCGCTTTGCCGCTGCACCTAAACCATCGACAAACCGCATCGCTGGGTTGGCCGAAGCATACTCGATCGACGCGTCATTCGAAGGTCCGGAGACGCGCCCTTCGCCATGAGACACCACGATCGGGAGCCGACTCCCCGCCATTTCAGCTAAAAAGAGCGAAGGACTCGCGAGAATCTCCACCATGCTGAGTCGGGCTTCAAACTGTTCGGAGCGGTTGCGTACAAAACGGGGCCAATCTTGCGCACCTGGAATCAGCGCCTTGAGCTGGGAAAGCATCTGGCAACCATTGCAGACACCCAATGTCAGCGTTTCCGAACGCACAAAAAAGTCGCTAAACATGTCCGAAAGTTGCGGATGATTCAGGATGGTGCGGGCCCAACCGGACCCAGCGCCCAGGACGTCGCCATAAGAGAACCCGCCGCAGACCGCCAGCACCTGAAAATCTGTCAGGGACTTTCGACCGCTAAGCAAGTCGGTCATATGGACATCGACCGCCGTAAACCCTGCCCAGTCAAACGCTGCAGCCATCTCAACCTGACCATTAACGCCCTGCTCCCGCAAGATCGCAACGCGAGGCTTCGCTTCTTTGGAGGTACCACTCGACGCCAGGGGTGGCCATGTGAATTTGAGATGCGATTCCAGACCTGGGGCATCGACTTCGGCAATCGCTTCCCATTCTTCTCGGGCGCAGTCGGGGTCGTCGCGCAATGCGGCCAGGCGGTAGGAGGTCTCAGCCCACATGGCCTGTAGAACGGCGCGTGGGGCACTCCAGATTTTCTTCGCATCACGCCAGACTGAAATCTCGTCGGAGATATCCGGAATAGCCACGACGTGGGCGCAGACGCCCAATCCGTGGCCACGCAGAATCGCCATGACCGCATCGCGATCGCTGCGGCGAACCTGCACCACGGCACCAAGTTCTTCGTTGAAAAGCGCCTGATAGGTGAGCTCCAGGCGCTGCACTGCCACCTGTTCCGGGCGAATCTTGAAGTCGCCCCAATCGGCGGCATACGGGTCAATAGTGAGCAGATCAAGATTGATCGTCAGACCACACCGCCCGGCAAAGGCCATTTCGGCAAGCGTTACGAACAACCCCCCATCCGAGCGATCATGATAGGCAAGAACTTTGTTTTGACCGCGCAATTCGGCCAGGGCCGACGCCAATTTAGGCAGCTGTGCCGGGTTGTCCAGATCGGGGCAATCAGACCCAATCTGCCTCGTGACCTGCGCCAATGCAGATCCACCCAAACGCTTCTTGCCGCCCGCCAGATCGATCAAAATCAGGACAGACTCCGGGATGGCATGCAGCTGAGGCGTCCAGGAAGACCGGACATCCTCAAGCGGCGCAAAAGCGGTGACCATCAACGAAATGGGCGATGCAACTTGGTGATCCACTACGGATCCATCTGTTGGGGTTTCCGACCAGCGAGTTCGCATCGACAACGAATCTTTGCCGACGGGTATCCCGATGTGCAGATCCCGGCAAAGGCTGGTCGCTGCCTCGACGGCCCGAAACAAATCGCCATCATCTTCCGGTGTCCCACAGGCTGCCATCCAGTTTGCGGATAGTTTGACTCTAGCCAGATTCTCGACAGGCGCGGCAAGCAGGTTCGTCAGCGCTTCGGCGATCGCCATGCGGGCGGAAGCGGCGGCGTCGATGATGGCCAGTGGGGTGCGCTCCCCAATTGCTAGGGCCTCTCCGGCATAACCCGTGAAATCCCGCAAGCCGGTCGCACAGTCAGCAACCGGTACTTGCCAGGGGCCAACCATTGAGTCGCGATGGCAAAGGCCACCGACCGTCCGGTCGCCGATCGTCACCAGGAAGCTTTTTGAACCGACCGCTGGCAACTGCAATACCCGCTGAATCACGTCGGCGAGCCCAATACCTTCAGCGTCGAGCTGCGCCACATCAACCGGACCCAATCCGCGACTCGACGAAACGCCCTCTCGTTGCATGCGGGGCGGGTTGCCCAGAAGTACATCCAGGGGCAGGTCAACTGGCAAAGGTTCACCACCCTCGAGAACCAGTTGCTTGGATTCGGTCGCGACGCCAACCACCGCAAACGGGCACCGCTCGCGCTGGCAGATTGCCTCGAAAAGCGGAAGTGATTGCGGAGCAATCGCAAGGACATAGCGTTCCTGAGATTCGTTACACCAGATCTCAGCAGGAGAAAGTCCGCTTTGCCCAACGGGGATTCGATCGAGGCTGAAATGCCCCCCTCTGCCCGCGCCCTCTACAAGCTCTGGGAGCGCGTTCGAAAGACCGCCGGCGCCGACGTCATGGATCGAACGGATTGGATTGTCGTCACCGAGAGCACGGCAGGCATCGATGACCTCCTGCGCGCGCCGCTGCATTTCAGGGTTGCCACGTTGGACGGAATCAAAATCGAGTTCGCTGGTGTTGGAACCAGATCCCACACTTGAGGCGGCCCCACCACCGAGGCCGATCCGCATTCCGGGTCCGCCCAGTACAACAATGAGCGATCCCGCCGGAACATCCTGCTTGTGGGTATGAATGGCATCAATGGTTCCGACTCCACCCGCCAGCATGATGGGCTTGTGATAACCATATATCCGCGAGCCAACGCTCGATTCGAGTGTACGAAAGACGCCGAGCAGTGCGGGCCGGCCGAATTCGTTGTTGAATGCAGCGCCACCAATCGGCGCCTCAAGCATGATTTCGAGCGCGGAGGCGATGCGCCCCGGGGCTTCAGGCTCGTCGACTTCCCAGGGTTGCTTGAATCCCGGAATTTTGAGGTTGGAGACAACATATCCGGTCAGACCAAACTTGGGTTTCGACCCGCGTCCGGTGGCCCCTTCGTCGCGCAATTCACCGCCGGAGCCTGTGGCTGCCCCTGGGAAGGGTGCGATCGCGGTCGGGTGGTTATGAGTCTCCACTTTGAGTACCGAGTGCGAAATCATCGACTCAAAAACCCAGGTACCGTCCGATCGGGGCCGAAAACGCTCGGTCGGACCGCCTTCGAGCACTGCAGCGTTATCCGAATACGCCACAACCGTACCGGCGGGGGCGTTGGCGTGGGTCGTTCTGACCATCCCAAACAGCGATAACGCCTGCGCTTGATGATCCATTGACCAACTGGCATTGAAGATCTTGTGCCGGCAATGCTCGGAATTGGCCTGAGCAAACATCATGAGTTCCACATCGGTCGGGTCGCGCCCAAGACTCCGAAATGCGCCAACGAGGTAGTCAATTTCATCCGCCGAGAGCGCCAGCCCAAGTTCATCATCGGCAAGCTTGAGCGCCCGCCGCGCGGCTTCTGGATCGGTTGCGGTGGCGACGCTGACTTGGCGCATTGCCTTACCAGGCTGGTCGCCAAAAATGATTGCGGGGTCAGGCGACGTCGACCAGGCAAATTCGGTCATGCGGTCATGGAGGTTCGCCGACAGGCTCGGTGAACAACCGTTTGATCCCCTAAACTCGCCTTCACCCCCATGCGATCCGATCAGGAAGTGCACCCCACGTTCAATACGTACGATGCGTTCGAGCCCACAGTGTTGAGCGATCTCGGTTGCTTTGCTGGCCCAGGGCGAAATCGTTCCTGGCCTTGGACCAACCCAACAATCAAGGCGCACGCTGCCAGCGACGCCTACCCTCGGCAAAGCTCCAGTGCCAGCGCCAGTGGCCGTTCCAACCCAGCGGTCGGCGGGTTCAACAGAGTCAGCCAAAAGCCGATCTAACTGAGCGCGTTCAGTGTCGTCCAGCGTGCCGTTAGCCCAGACCCAATAAAGATAGTTAGCCGATAAGCCCTCAATGCCGGGATCGCATGCTTTCAAGCGCGCGTGCAAGCGATTTAGCCGAAACTCAGAAAACGCCGCGGTTCCGGCAATGGTCAAATAACTGGGCATAGGCGGAAAATCTGAGGGTTAAGGATTGACGGGATCGACTGGCAGGCCAAACCCGCCCCCGCCCGGTGTTTCAATGACAACGGCGTCACCGGCCTGAACTTCAGTTCGGTCGCAAGCCCCTAGGTAAACGAGGCTGCCGTCACGACGCTCGATCCAGGTTTGCCCAGGCTCGCCATCACCCCCCCCAGCAACGCCTTGCGCCGGGTAAATCCGGCCG
>RFVZ01000073.1 GCA_009922405.1 Betaproteobacteria bacterium | reverse complement strand
AGAGCTTCAGTGGACTGACCAGCTCGGGTTTCGTGGACCTCTTCGATGATGCGTTCCTTGACGCGGGTTACACCAAGCAAGCGCTGAAGGACAACCTGACGCAGGAATCTTTCGCAGTCGCTGTCGCAGCCGATCTTTCGTCCTTCCCGGTCGCCGCATTGTCTGGCGTGACCGTCGCCGGCTGTGATGCCAATGGCGTCTGCACCTTGACTGCCACAGTCACGAACACGGACGTGGACACGACCACCACGACCTACACGATCCCCGTGAAATTCAGTAGCGGCAAGGTTCGCCTTTACGGCGACCAGAAGGCCGCCTGACGAACAGCCAGCTGACTGCGCCACTGCTCAGGACCATCTCCCCGAATACCGCCAATCATTGACAGGATCAATCCAAACATGAAGCCCCAGTTCAAAATGCGTGAGGTCGCCCTGGCGATCGCCGCCATCACGACCGTTGTCACCGTTGCCCCGACCGCCTCGGCTGCTGATAAAGCGTCGACCAAGGCCGCAGGCACCTACGTGACCGGCGACTTTCACAACCACTCGACCTGCTCTGACGGCACGCTGTCACTGAAAAAACTAGTCGACAAGTCGGTCAATACTTGGAAGCTCGACTGGTTTGTTCAGGCCGACCATGGCGGCAGCTCTGCCCGCAACTGCACCCTGGCCGAAGACCCGTTTGAGCCCGTCGCTCCGGCACTCGGCTTAACCAATAGCGCCAGCGGCCCCTGGCAGGCCACACCTCCAGTGACCTACCCTGGTGGCGGCCAGCCCGCCACGGCACTCAAAGGACCGAACCAGTCCTGGGAATCCACCCTGCCGAACGGCCGCGCCGACATCAAGGGCGACGGCACTGCGACGCCCAAGGCCATGTGGCGCTGGCAGGAAATCAAGGAATATCAGTACAAGGTCATCGAGACCCTTGGCCGCGATGCCAAGAAGCCAGTCTGGATCGGTTTGGAGCAAAACAACCCTGGGCATGAGCACACCTCGACCGTGGTGCTGAAAGGCCAGGCCCCATGGCCATCGACCTCGACGACCGGCAACGCCAACCTGCAAGCGCAGTACGAATACTGTTTCGATCGCAGCGACAGCGACACCAGCCGTGGCGCTGAGAACCAATGGGATTGCTCGGTCACCGGCAGCTCAAACAACACCCTGATCAACCCACTGTCAGCGAAAATTGCTCCGACCGACAACTTGAGTGGAACGAACACCGCCAAGTACCCCAACATGGGGCATCTGAAGTCAGTCGAAGGGATCAAGTGGATGAACGAAAAGGCGCCGACGACGTCTTACTTCGTTCCGGCCCACCTTGAGCGCGCCGGCATCTATAACCCGACTGGCAGCAACGGTTTCAACATCGAGCATCTGCGCAACTTTAATAACGCCGGCCCAAAGATCGCCTTTGGCTTTGAGTCGATGCCCGGCCATGGCGCTGAGTCGACCCGCGGCAGCTACACGACCAATGCGGTCGGTGGGCCAAAGTTGGCGGCGTCTGGGACGGCCTGCTTGGCGAAGGCCGCAACTGGTGGTTCTTTGCGAGTTCGGATTACCACAACCGCGGCGCTTTCGGTCCTGACCAGCGCGAAACCACGGCAGACTTCTACCCTGGCGAGTACACCAATGACCACGTCATGGTACGCAAGGGGACGGGAAACCTGACCGCTGAAGCCATCATCGATGGCCTTCGTAGCGGCAACAGCTTTGTGGCCAACGGCCAACTGATCGATCGTTTGGCCTTCGTGGTCTGCGCATCGAACCCAGGCCTACCTCGCAACGCCAACAAAGCGTTGATCGAAAAGGCGGCATCAAACGCCGTGGCCAGCAACGGTGAAGTTCGGATCGACGGCTGCGCCACGATGGGTGAAAAACTCATTGTTCGCCCCGGCACCGACTTGTTCGTGACTGTCTCGCTGCGTGACCCACAAGGCACCAACGCATCGCCTTACAGCTTCCCGAATCCATCGCTCAAACTGGTCAACATCACCCAGCCCTTGAATGCACCGGTGCTGGATCACGTCGATGTGATCGGTGGCAACGTCACTGGTTACATCGATCCGAATGATCAGGGCGCCTATGCGCCTCCAGTAACGGCAGCGGACTTCCCCGCGAAGATCTTCAATCCTTCGACGAAGATTCAGAAGACCTTCAATTCGACGAACTGGACTGCATCCGCTGATGGCACCCGCACGATGACCTACCGTGTGCCAGCTGTGAAAGCGTCGCAGTATTTCCGTCTGCGCGGAACGAATCTGCCCGCATCCGTTCCTTTCGAGACCGATGCGGACGGCAACCCGTTGAATGACTACCTGGCGAGCCCGGTCGACCAGACGGTCGCAGGAAATGTCCCATGTACCGACGCTGGGTGCCCTGCGCACATGCGTACGATTGCAGGCGTCAAGTACTCGAGCTTCGACGTGGTTGCCTGGGCCGACCTGTGGTTCTACAGTAACCCCGTGTACGTTGAAGTACTGGGCTCCAGCAAGGTTGCGGGCGTCAAGTAAGTCGCCCTCAAACACGGTCACGGGCCCCGCCGGTTCGTGACCGTGGCCTGACTACCGGCCCCGCGGCCGGTTTTTCTTTTTAAAAGGACTTGGGTTGCCCTACGTATTGATGCTGCTCTCGGGCGCCGTGTCGCTGGCCTGGCAAATGCTCTGGGCCGCGCAACTGGCGACCGCGTTAGGCCACGAAATCATCGCGGTGTTAGCGGTGCTTGCGGCGTTCTTCGGCGGGCTCGCAATAGGTTCATACACCACGGGGCGGCGCATCGCGGTATCCCTGGCTCCGGGGCGTTGGTATGCCGTCCTTGAGTTGGTCATCGCCCTTTGGGGACTTGCGCTGACCGCCTTGTTACCCCGGTTCAATGACGCAATCCACTTACTGATTGGCGCGCAGCCGACCACGATTTGGCACTGGTCTCTCGCCTTTGCCCTCCCCATGCTGATGCTGCTTCCGGCCACTGCAGCGATGGGCATCACACTGCCTGCGGTCGAGCGGCAATTGTCGGGCGCCTCGAGCCGACTCGGTGGCCTTTACGCGGCGAATACCCTCGGTGCTGTGGTTGGCGTGTTGTCCGTGGTCTTTTTCGCGATCCCTCAATTCGGACTCCAGTCCACGGCCTGGATTTGTAGTGGAATCAATCTGGCCTGTGCTGCACTGGCCTGGTGGCTTTGGCGTGGGCCACTCGAGGCCACGCCTGCCGTCGCGCGCCCGGAAAACACCAACAGTCCTTCGGTTGGCAGGCTCCTGTTGTTTACCGGCTTATTGGGCATCGGCTACGAGGTCCTGGCTGTCCGGGTCCTGAGCCAAGTTACCGAGAACACGGTTTACAGCTACGCGCTGTTACTGGCTGTTTACCTTCTGGGCACAGCGCTTGGCGCCATGATCCTTCAGGCCCGAAAGCCCGACCACTCGGAAGGCACCCGTGCCGCGCTGATCCAAGGTCTGGCAGTCACCATTTTGTTGAGTGGAGCGACCCTGTGGTGGGCTGATGTCATTCGCGCAGCGCCGAGTAATGTCCTGGGCCCTGGTGCCCTCAGCGCTCTGAGTGGTGAAGCCTTGGCGGCGGCGGCGGCGATGCTGGCGCCGACGATGATGATGGGCGCTCTGTTCACCCACTTGTGCCAGCAGGCCCAGGCACGGTCTTGGCCGCTCGGGCGGGCGCTCGCGATCAATACAACCGGCGCCGCCTGCGCCCCGATCCTCTTTGGAATCGGCCTGATCCCCTTGCTTGGATCCCAATGGGTTCTGAGCCTGTTGATCGGGGCGTATCTGGCTCTGCAAACTCGACTCAACTGGCTCCGGCCCCAGACCTGGCTTGTGGCCCTGGCGGCCCTGGTGCTGGGGTTCTGGGCGCCCCCGCTGCGCTTCATTGATTTGTCCGAGGACGCGAAGCTCGTGAGTTTTCGCGAAGGCGCAATGGCAGCTGTCAGTGTGGTCGAGGACTCAAATGGCATCTCCCGCCTTCGGATCAACAATCGTGCACAGGAGGGCAGCAGTGCGCGCAGCCCGGTAGAAACCCGATTGGCTGAACTGCCGATCCTCCTGCACCCAGCACCTCGAAGCGCTCTCTTTTTGGGGCTGGGGACAGGACACACGGCGTACACGGCCGCTTTGAATCCGGATCTACAAGTCACCGCAGTGGAGCTTCTACCAGAAGTCATTGAGGCGGCCAAGCTCTTTGAGCCAAAGCCCGAGGCTGGCCAGGATGGCTTCCCCATCAAAATCCTGGCGGCTGACGCCCGACGCTACGTCAAAGCCTCACCGATCCAATATGACGTGATCGTTTCGGACCTCTTTCACCCAGCCCGCAGCGGCGCTGGTTCGCTCTACACCGTTGAACATTTTGCGGCGACTCGCAAGCAACTGGCACCCGGCGGCCTATTTTGTCAGTGGCTCGCAGTACATCAGATGGATCTCAAGGCCGTCCGCAGTATCGCAGCGGCGTTTTTGCAGGTTTACCCCGATGCAGTCGCGGTGCTGGCCAGCAATAGCCTGGATACGCCGGTCCTGGGTTTGCTCTCGCGCCCCGATCAACCACGCTGGAATCCAGACGCGGTCCGGGCTCGCCTTCTCAAGACGGCCCCGCCCTTGCGACCTCCGCTGATTCAGGCCCGGGTAATCGACGAATACGCGATTCTTGGCAGTATTCTTTCAGGCGCGTCAGGCCTGCGGGCTTTCGTGGGCGAGGCCCGTGCCAACACCGATGATCGGCCAATCGTGGTTCATGAGGCCCCCTGGGAAACCTACGCCCCCACCGAAACACCACGCACGCGTTTGTTCAACCTGGTCAATCAATTGCACGCCAAACCACAGGAGATTTTGCGCGACGCTTCTGACGATTCACTGCATCGGTTCGATGCGTACTGGTCGGCCCGGGCGCGTTATATCGAAGTGGGTTTATCGATACAGCCCGACCCCGATCCCTTGACGATGCTCACGCGGTTGCGCGAACCGCTCCTTGAGATCCTTGAGCAGAGCCCTGACTTCATGCCCGCCTTTGATCCCTTGTTGAGCCTCTCGCGGTCACTCATCAAGACCGCCCCCGGGGTCGCCGGCGAGGTCCTGAATGCGCTGTCAATGATCCGTCCAAACCCCTCTCCCACTACTCGTTGAACTCCTCCCAATCGCATGGACCCACAAACTTCTTCAAAGCCGATGCAGACCGAGCAACCTCAAGCACAACCACCGTCGCAACCACCGTCGCAACCAATGACGCAAGCACAGGCACCCTCGCCGTCTGCCGGTGAATCAAGTGATGTATCTCGCCTTTTGCGCGAGCCGCTGCTGCATTTTCTGGTGCTCGGGGCGTTGGTGTTCGGCGTTGATTATTCGCTCAACCTCAACAAAGAAGATCCTCAAACAATCACGATCTCCAAATCGGTCAAGACCGAGGCCCATGACATCTTCGCGGCCGGATTAAAGCGCGAGCCCAGTGATGCCGAGATGAAGACCCTCCTGGACCGGTGGGTCGACAATGAAGTGCTGTACCGCGAAGGCATCGCGCTAGGTCTGGACCGCGGCGACAGCTCGATTCGCGACCGCATCATCTTCAAGGCCCTGAGCGTGACCCAATCGGGAATCACCCTTCCGAAGATTGACGAAGCCGGGGTGCGCAAATGGTTCGAATCCAAACGCGAGCGATACGACACCCCAGTACGATTTGATTTCCTCGAAGCAGTCGTCAGCAGCGACCGATCCGCTGAGACCCTGCAAGGTTTTGTGGACGCGCTGAACGGCAAGGGCAAGAGCGATGCTGAAAGCAGCCTGCGCGTTTTCAAAGATCGTCCGCGACCAAATTTGCTGCAAAGCTATGGCGCCGATTTCACCGCCGCCATTGAGAAATCGAGCCCCGGCGTTTGGCAACTCATTAGCAGCAGCGAAGGCCTGCGAGTGGTTCGGCTGGAAGAAATCAAACCCGGAATACCAGCCGACTTCGATCAGAACAAGGATGCGATTTACCAGGATTGGCGCGATGACACCATGGCCCAACTCACGACGAATGCAGTGCGCGAAATGGGCAAGAAATATAAGGTCCGCGAAGAAGAGGTGAAGCCTTGAAAGGGCTCCTGATCCGAATCATGTTCTGTTTTACCCTGGCGGGATTGCTCGGGCCGATCGTTCATGCTCATGAGATGACCATGGCTGAAATGACTCTGCGTGAAGTGGCGCCGGGTCAATTCGTGTGGTCTTGGGGCGCACCCGGCAAAGGCCGGCCGATCGCGGACGACCTCACCCCAATCTGGCCCGATGGATGCCAGGCCGACACACAGACCATTCAATGTGGTGCCAAGGGACTTTCTGGCCAGTTCTCGATCTTGGGTGTGGGCAAAGCCTACTCAGCCGCAATTGTCCGGATTTACTGGCGCGGTGGCGACCGCCAGGTCATCACCCTCACGAGCGCTCAACCGAAAGTTCAGCTCTTTGGCAGCGCCAAGGACGAGAGGGCGGGCGGCGAGGTCGCGACCGCATATTTCTCACTCGGTATCGAACATATCCTGACTGGTTTTGACCACCTGTTGTTCGTGATCAGCCTCTTGTTTCTGGTCGGATTTCGCAAACGGCTGATCGCCACGATCACTGCATTCACATTGGCCCACAGCGTGACGCTCGCTGCCAGCGCTCTGGGACTTTTAGTATTGCGCTCGCCGCCGGTTGAAGCGTCGATCGCGCTTTCAATCGTGCTGGTCAGCGCTGAGGCTCTCAATCAACGGGATACCTGGACGCGACGCTGGCCCGCTCTGGTTGCCTTTGTCTTTGGACTCGTGCACGGCCTCGGATTCGCAGGCGCACTTAAAGAAATTGGTCTGCCGGAACAGCATGTTTCGATCGCGCTGCTCACTTTCAATCTGGGGGTCGAAGCGGGTCAATTACTCGTAGTCGGGTTGGCGTGGGCCCTGACACTCCTCATCGTGCGCACTCCGGTGGCGAGTCGCCTTAAGGCGCCTGCACTCTATGGGATCGGCGCCATCGCCGCCTTCTGGTCGCTCGAGCGAATTGCGCTGATCGTTGGCTGGCCGAACTGAAGCAACATGTTGACCGAGCTCATTCCGCTGTTTCCAACCCCCTTTTTGAGGGTGTCGAAAGCCATCGCGCTCGATCAGGTGGGCGCCCTACGGTCACGCTTCGCTCCAGAAGCCGCTCAGGTGAATCCGCGCTCCGGCGAACTGACCCACACCACCATCCTGCAGCCCCGTGGCGACCCGTTGCTGGAGACGCTCGCAGGTGCGATTCACCCGTTACTGGTGGAGTTTGGTGTTCACCTGTTTGGCGAGGCCCTGACCTGGCACGTCAAGGAACTATGGGTCAACGTACTTCGCCATGGGGGGCGCCAATCGGTTCACAACCATGCGAATTGCTTCATCTCAGGCGTGCTCTATCTGAGCGAATGCCATCCCTCGGCGAATACCCTCTTTATTCGCAGTCTCGGCGGACGTGACTTCGTTTTTAGCAACATGCACGCACAAACCCAACTGGGTCCTTTCAACGCCGAAAAATGGATGGGCCCGTTGCCCTCACCAGGCGACCTGGTGCTGTTTCCGAGCTCGTTGCTCCACGAAGTCCCCACCAACCAGGGCGACACACGAGTGACCCTTGCCTTCAATGCGATTCCGCACCGCCTCGATTCGTGGGGCTATTCGATTCAATTGTCGGGATAAAAGACATGCTGCAGAAAATTGAAATAATACAGAGCGTTGCCAAGTGGATGCTCGCTTTCATCGCGATATCGACTTCAGTGCCCTCGCACGCCCATGAGTACTACGCGGACGGTTTCACCGTCGTACACCCGTGGGGAGAAGCCTCGGATCCGGCTGTACGGGATGCGCCGATCTTCATGACGATCGAGTCCATTTCCAAGAATGACCGCCTGCTCTCGGCCTACACCAGCTTGGCGGATCGAGTGGAACTTCGCGCTGGCGCCGACACAGGTGCGCCTCCCCTGGCTTCAATCGCGATCACTGCGGGCCAGGATATGGCATTCAAGGCCGACCAGGCGCATCTGCTTCTGAAGGGGCTCAAAGCCCCTTTGGAATGGGGGCGCAGCTACTCGATGGGCCTAAAATTTGAGCGCGCTGGGGTGGTCAACGTAATGGTATCGGTCGGGGCGCATTAACCTGACTGTTTTGGTTCGGCTCCAGTTCAGATTGAATCGCGCCCCGGATAACGAACTCAAACCGGTTTGCGATGGTTTCCCAGTCGAGCTGTAATGCAGTCGCACGAGCAGAGACGCCCATGTGGCGGCACGCTGCAGCGTTCAGCGCCAGACGGGTAGCTTCGCTGACATAGCCTGCATCATCCGCAAGATCTACGCTCGCGCCGTTTTCGTCGGTACGGACTAATTCAAGAGCGGCACCATCCGCAAACGCGACCACCGGTAAGCCGCTTGCCATGGCCTCGACAGTCACGTTGCCAAAGGTCTCGGTCTTACTGGGAAACAGAAACAAATCAGCGCTGGCGTAACAGCGCGCAAGGTCGTGACCCATCTGCTGTCCGCAGAACAATGCCTTAGGCAATCGCGTCTCGAGTGCGGCTCGCATCGGGCCGTCCCCCACCAGAATCAGACGCGCCCGAGGGTTCGCACGCTCGATCGCTTCGAAAGCGACTGCAAGCCCGTCGAGGTTTTTCTCGGCGGCGAGACGACCGACGTACAACACTGCGAAATCACCCTCAGCGAGGCCCCATTGCGCCCTTAGTGCTTCGCAACGATGGCGGGGATGAAAGCGCTCCGCGTCAATCCCGCGGGCAACCACCGAAAGTCGCTCGAACCCGCTCGCGGCCAACTGGGCCTGCAGGGTCTTGGTGGGAACGGTGGTGCAATGTGCGAGGTTATGGAAGGTGCGGAGATAGCCCATGATGGGCTTGTAGAGCCAGCGCAGTCCGTAATGCCCGCTATACGCATGAAAATTAGTCCTGAAATCTGTACTGACCGGCAGCGTCAGGCGGCGTGCTGCCTGCAAAGCCGACCAACCCAAGGGACCTTCAGTCGCAATGTGAACGACGTCGGGCCGCTGCGAAGTCCACTGCTGGATCAAAAATCGCTTCGCAGGCAGCCCCATTCTCAACTGGCTGTACCGTGGGATCTGTACGCCATGCACCAGAAATTCTTCGATCGGCAACCGGCCATTCACCTGGCTGGTCTGATTGGCTGAAGGCGACGTTTGACCAACCCGTTCATGACCCTGACGGGGCCGGATCAAGGTGATCTGGTGTTGGCGCGCCTGCAAGCGTCGAACAAGCTCGGCCAGTGTCATCGCCACACCGTTCACTTCGGGCGGGTAGGTCTCGGTGACAAATGCGATCCGCAGCGGCCGCTCAGGTAGGGTGTCGAGTTCGGCGCGCACGCGGTCGGGTTCTTCCAGCATGCTTGAAATTCTGCGTTCGGACTGAGACAATATGATGACAGCCCCGGGTCAGCAGGGGACACTGCCCAACCCATTCGGATCGACAGAACTTTGACATCAATTCGTCATTTTTCTGTCACTAAGACGTCACAAACCAAAGCCAAGATTGCGCGGTCACCTTTTTTTATAGGTCTCACGTGAAAGAGTTTTTCAAGTCGCTCGAAGTCCTGCGCTGGGACGATCATCGCTACTACCACCACTGCCGGATCAACCAAAGCTTGCACCTTCTGAGCGCCCTGTGCTTTGTTACTGCCTACGGGTTGCTGTTCGTTGATCCCGCCTATGCGGCCTTGCTGGCCTGGGGTGTATCCATGACCAGCCGGCAAGCGGGACATTTTTTCTTCGAGCCCAAAGGCTACGACGAAGTCAACCAGGCCACCCACGAACACAAAGAAGAGATCAAGGTTGGCTACAACCTGATGCGCAAGGTCGTGCTGATGGGACTCTGGGCCGCGAGCCCTCTGGTGGTGTGGTTCGAACGCGATCTGTTTGGTACCCTCCCCGCCTGGTCCACAATGGCCGAGTACTGGCACTCGGTTGGACTGGTCTGGTTCGCGATCGGCGTCGGCGGCCTGCTGTTCCGTGTGGCCCAACTACTGATCATTCGTGATGCGATGACCGCGATCGCTTGGGCCTTCAAAATCATTACGGATCCATTTCACGATATCAAGATGTATCACGCAGCCCCCCTCTTCCTGCTGCGGGGCCAGCGGATTGATCCGATGGATCACGTCACCGATCCCGAAGGTCGGCACGCTTGATCAGGTTCCAAAAAGTAAAAAAAAGGCGGAACCAGGTTCCGCCTTTTTTTTGACCGCGAAGTGAACCTAGCCCTTCAACCGCGGCGTCTCGCCCACATTTCGCGGAAGATGCCTCGGCGGATTTCCTTGTTGCTCAGCTGCGATCCGTCCCACCACCAGCCGTCGCGGCGCATGGCCTGCGCCGCCCGACAAAACCGGTCAGTCACTTCCTCAAAATCGTTCGCGCTGTAGTTCAGACTGAAAATCATTCGGCCACTACCGACCCAGCTTAATAGCAAGCCCTCGGCACGCAGATAGAACTGGAACATCCAGTTGTAGCGAGAAGGCGTGTCATATAAGACCGTCCAAACCGTCGACATATTGGTGACCCGAACCGGCACACCGGCCTGTTGCAGTCGCTTATTCATCAACTCGGCCCGGTCGTTCCAGGTTTTGTCCAGATCGGTATAGATG
>RFVZ01000072.1 GCA_009922405.1 Betaproteobacteria bacterium | reverse complement strand
AACCCAGTAGCCGGGATTCAGCCGAAGTGCATGTTCGTAAGACTCCAGTGCCTCCTCGAGTTGATTGAGTTCCTTTAACAGATTGCCCAGATTAAAATGATAAGGCGCAGAGTGAGGATCAATTTCGACTGCCTGGAGATGGCTCACCAAAGCGTCGTCGAACCGTCCCATTTCATGAAGAATATTACCAAGATTAGAATGAGCAGACGCACATGCTGGATATGCTTTAATAGCTTGATCATAAGCCCCCATTGCAGCAACAGGGTCTCCCATTCGGTACAAGCAATTTCCACGGTTCAGAAAGGCGTCAGCGTAATCAATTTTCAATAGCCCGGCCACCCCAAAAGAATCAGCTGCTTCGCGGAAGCGCCCTAGTTCCTCGAGTGAGATTCCCAGATTGAAGTGAAAGTTCGGATTATCAGGACTCAACTGTATCGCACGGCCAATGCACTCTACGGCCCGCGAATGATCACCCACTTGGCTCGCAATCACACCCAAAAGATGCAGCGCCTCGAAATTCTGTGGGTTCGACTGGATCAGTTCCAGATAAATAGCCTCGGCGCGATCAAACACTCCCGCTTGGTGATATTCCAGCGCTTTGCGAAGTAACGGATTCATTCGAATTTTCCCGAGTTCGTCCCTGTTCTAATTAATGACTGTTGTGCAGACGTCGAAAATATAGTCCTGCCAGTCTCCGGGGGTGCCTGCCCGGGACTCTATTTGAGTGGCGCAGTCTAAACCGAAACTACCGCGGGTCTAATTGAGAATTTCCCGGATGATCCCATCGCGGATTCCAACAAGATAAGGAGTGGGATTCAAAGCCCGGTCCCGCTCAAAATCAGCCAGCGCATCCGGCCCAGTTCCGGAATTTGAACTATGCATACCGCCTTCGCTTTTATCTCTTGCAAAGTGCTCGACAAATGAAGTTTTTGTATTGAGGCATGGCCGATCGAGAATCGTCGTATAAATATAATCCCAGCCATACGTCGACTCGAGATCAGCAGAACGATTCAAAATCTCCAGAATTATTTCGGCCATTTCTCTCGTGTAACACTGACTGATCCCAGGAATGGTTTTTAGGATGAAGAAGGCGTCATTTTCAAAGATGATATTTTCCGAACGCACGTGGAAGACTGTACTGTACAAACTGAAAGGTAAAGTTTCAGCCTGATTGCGCTGCCACGCACTGACCGAACGAACAACGTCGACAAACTTTGGATCATGAATCGCATCATTATCGGTAAAATAAATCAGGTCATAATCGGTAAATCGATAAACAAAATCTCGAATTGCCTTAGCTCGAGACCGTTCAATTCCGCCATTTCGTTCAAACCTTATGACGTCGTCGGCATACTTAAATAGATAGTCTTTTGTGTAGGACGTCGATGCGTCGTCGTAGACAACCAACCTGACCTCATCAGATCGCACTAACTGCAGATTTTGCAGGCACAGTTGTGTAATGACCGGGCGGTTGTAGGTTGCGAGTGCGATCAAGATCTTCATTTCCCAATCCCTCCTGTGCCTGATTTGGCCCGCGTACGGCCCATATCGGCCTCCGACAAGATGACTTCGGTTTCACCCGCGAGTTGCCAGCGTTGATTGGAGCGGATCCAGCGCTGCTCCTTGCGGCTACGGTCACTCCCTTGCGGCGAATCGTATTCCTGAATAAACCGGACCGATAATGCATCCGGCGCCCCTTGCTCGGCAATCCAGAGAACTTCGTTAATCCTGATTCTCTGCCAGGGCCGCCTCTCAAAGATTCCACGTTTGCGTTCGAGATAGGTCAGCCGGTCAAGGCCAGTGCTTTGGAACGCCTCAGAATAATGAGCCGAAAAACGTTCAAAATCCCGGTTCTCCCAGTCCCGGCGCCATTGCATCAAGGCTTCGGAGGCCTGACGCACCGGGTCCTGGCCAACTGAACTTGCGGACGGGGAAACGGTGTTCGGTTGGGCCGCTATCGATATCGCAGGCGTTAAGACAACAGTCAACGCAACGGTCAACGCGGCCCACCCAGCGCCCAAGCAGTTCATTTCGAAGGCCCGCGAGCGTGGAGCCGGCCAGCGGGCATCCCGCCCAACACTCACGCCCGCACGAGACTCGGTACGATCAGAGCCTGGACCGTGTTGTCTTCTGCATGCACCATACGACCGTCGACGCTGGCGCCCACGTGCATCTCGATCTGACAATAGGTGACATCGCCGATCACGCGCGCGCCAGGCCGAAGTTCCAAGAACCGCTGGACGACTACGTTACCCTCAACCAGCCCACAGATCACTGCATCGACAGCAGACACGTCGCCACGCAAGGTGGCGGTTTCTCCAACCACCAGCAGAGCCTGCTCACTCTGAGCTTCCAGGCGCCCCTCAATGTACCCATCAACCCTTAGAACCCCGGTGAAGGCGATATCACCGCGGATGACCATTCCAGAAGAGACAACCGAATCGATTGATTCCTCGCCATGAGGCCGCGCTGATCGTGCGAAGAAGCGCGAAAATAAGGAGGAGGCGTTTGGCAGTTTGAGGGCTTGCAACGAAAAGCCTTTGGGCACGGGCATCACCATTCTTTTGATCTTCATCACGGCAACGCGATTCGCTGGGTTGCACGCGTGCGGCCCGCCTCATCGACGACCAGGATTCTCAAGGCGGTGGCGGGGGCTCCAGCGGCGGAAATTTCGCCCTCAATTGGAAAGCCATTTTTATAGTCGAGACGGAAGCTGCGGGCTGGAACATCCGTCAACAGGCGCTCCTCTTCGCCGCGAACAGCACCTGCGAGTTCGACTACGGCGCTGCCTTTGAATGACGCATTTTGAACCGCACCGCCGGAAACAAGACCAAAAAATTTCCAACCGCCGGTGCTCGGTCGGACCGTGAGCCCAGAGATCGAAACCTCGCGTCCAATACCAGTCTTGGGATCAAGTAAGGCCTTGTAAGCGCCACGCTCTTCTTGTAAACGGGTGTTCTCTGCATTCAAGGCTCTGAGTTCAGAACGCAACGCATCTGCTTCAGAAAGGCCAGCGCTACCCGACACTAAGGGAACACTGGCGGCGTCGGCGCTCGCTACCAAAGCAACCGGGGGTTGAAGTCCAGCCGTTTGAGCCTTGGGACCGACCCCCAAGGAGTAGCCAGCCACCGCACCCGCTGCCGCAATGACCAGAAAGGCCAACGCACTGCCGATGCGCGCACGCCGCCCCCCGACGCCGGCTTTGAGGCCTGGCGCTAAAAATCCGTAAGGGCGCAGTCTTAGGGGCATTTACGCGCCTCAGATTCTCTGAGTCGCCACAGCCCGCTCAGGCCGTCCGAGTAAGCCGGGCACCGGTAGCCGGGCCACGTAGACGCCCCCGCTCACCGTACACCGCGTTGGGACCCCGCGAGGCGACAAGTGCTCCGACCGCGTTAGCGCGCACACGCGCCGCATCAATCAGGGCACCGTTGATGGTGTTGTCACGCATCAGCGCTTCGAAGCGCTTCTCGAGTTTGAGACGCTGGTCATCGGTGAAACCGACATCCCGTAGCGGATGCGCCGACCCTTCACCGGGGGTTTGGGAATCCGATAAGAACAGCGTTTTGAGCAGAGATTCTTTCCGAATCATCATGCTTTCAAGCCCACCAATATCGGACTTTTCAAGCAACTCGCGCTCTTCGATCAGGAGTGCGCCAAGCTCGTCAAGGCGGGCCAGCACATCATCGAAAGCAATCATGGGTTTGCCGGCTTCAGCCAACCCACCCAGACGCCAGCATTGAATCGGCGATGCGCCCGTAATCGATCGCGAAACGCCCAGACGATATCCGGTTACGGATCTCGGCGATCAGAGCCTCATCTTCGATCGGACCGGTCACATCGATCGCACGCAGGGCTTGAGTCTTTGTCGATAAATCGACGACAGGGCGGCCAGAATTCGAGCTTGACGCACCAGCCACCGGACGCGAAGGCGCGTCCGAGATCAGATGCAGTGCATCGACTCCGCCAGGTGTGCTTCCGTTGACTTTCATTTGCCCCTCTTTCTAGTCTGACCTTCGGATATCGATCACCACGACACCGCGTGGATCCAGACGACCCGAGAGCGTTTGACCCTCAGAATTCCGTAACCGTATCGTATCACCAGTTGCACCATTTTGCATGGCGGTCGCTTCTGATGAAACAGTAAATCCAATCCCTACGATCTCTATACGGACAGTTTCACCCGAACGTATAGCCAATGGAAGTCGGAGGGCTGATCGGGGCACGATCGAGCCAGAAGAAAGGTTTCGAATCGCCGTACGCCCGATTGCGTCCGCGGGGTTCGTCAATGCGTCGGCACCAGCCGCACCGATATCGGCCTCAGCCATCACCAGGTCCCCGGCATCGATGACCGAATTATTTGCGAGCGCCCGGGTGGTCACCACTACATTTTTTAGAACAGTCACGCGGACCGACACGGTGAGCGACGGTCCCTGCTGTGCACCGGGCGCAGGTGCACAGCGAATCACATAGGGAACCGCACTTCCTGGGGGTTTGCGCCCAGTTACGGGTTCGACGGTCGGTTGGCTACATCGTTGCGGCAGCATAAAAGTCCCCGGGAAAGAGACCTCAAGCCGCGCGCCGGCCGGCAGGACGAAATTGTTCTCGCGCAACTGCCGGTCAACCAGCCCGCGGATCTGCGCAACGATCACGGCGGTCATTGCTTGCGGGTTAGATTCAGGCGCCGGAACCGACGCGGGCTCCCCGGCAGCAGCCCCCTGTTGCCCCAACGCGAGCGCCGGCAACATCGAAATAATCAAGGTCAGCCGTGACGCCCAGCGCGCGACCATGCAGCTTGCGCCCCGGTCGCTCAGATCATTCCTGGATTGAGAAGCACAGCGGAGCTGCCGGCTATAAGCGCAGCGCCCGCCACCCAATCGATGCCAGCCAATGGCTGGCCTAGAACAAAACAGGTTGAACGAATTCGCTTCCAACGACCTGGATCGAGAACGACCGGGCCCGAACCCAGTCGAATAAACGGAGCCGCAGGCGGCATCGGCACTTCAGCGGCAACGGCAACCACCTCTGGTCTGCCGCCCGGGCCAATCATCAGGGCGTGCCAGGGCAACGCATCAGCGACCGCCTCGGCTGGTAGATCAGGAAGTGCGCATATCGCCCCGTCATCGGCCACACACTGCCAAATGGTGAGACGCTGCGCCTGAACTGGTACCCAAACCTGACGCCCCCCATCCGCGCAAACCGCTAGCGGAGCGGCCGCGACCAATCCGAGTCGCTCGGCGATCCCCGCAGCGGGCTCAGACAAGTGAATCCGGCACCACTGTGCATCCACAGTAAACGAATCAAAGCTACCGACTTCATTTTGCAATCGGCGCAAGAAAATCCGTGTCTGCTCCCCAACCTGAATCCGCTGGCGAGCACCAGCGGCACTCACAACGTGGTCTACAGCAAGTGCGGCCAATGCGTCGCGGCGAACCGCATCCACCGCAGTCGCAGTCACTGCAGCTCCAGCGCCTGTCACGGGGCGAATACACTCCGCCAGCCAAAGGGCACCCTGAGCGAGAGCGGCCAGGTTTGCAACACCCATTCCTCTACCACTGCGATCGGCCGTCGCGGCAGGGATCGAATCAAAGGCAGAGGCGAGTTCCGCGACTGGGTCGGATTGGCTCGGGGCTAATGGTGGCGTCACAATCGGCTGGACCACGGCCGGGACGGCGGGAAGCGTCTGAGTTTGAGGGCGTTCTTCGCCAGAAACCGGTTCGACGACCGGAGTCGAACTCGCATTCAGATTGAATGGCAACTTAGGATCAAACAAGGGCCCGAAATTAACGGCCTTTTTTGCATCGTGTTCAACGTCAGTCGCTTCCTCGGGGTGAGGAAGTAGCGCGGGCACCTCGGGTGCTTGAGGCGCTTTGGGTTCTTCAGAGACGTCGATCAGCGGCCCGGCAATTGGCGTCGCCTCAGCCAATTCTTCAGCCTCGACTTCCGCACCCTCTTCGACCTCCTCCCCCGCTTCCTCCGCGGGCATCGCAAACGATTCGAGATCCCACGACGGTGGGTCGATCGGGGGCAGATCGAAGCCCTTGAGACTCGTCGAGAACGGTGAGCGCGAGGCTGGCTTCGGGAGTTGCCCGGCAAGGATCTCCTCGGGAATTTGGGGGACTGCCAGACCTCGATCTGCAGCGAACGCATGAATTCGTTCGACGAACCCTTTCAAGCGAGCTGGATCAAACTCATCCCCCGCCCGCAACAACATGTCGACGGTATCGATACCGTAGGCAAGGAACTCGTGGTCCTCGCCCGCGTGAGCTTCTTCACCCACTGCCCCCAACACGTCGGCAAACGCGTCGACAACTGTGGCAGGGTGATCCTCACCCAGCGCGCGCAGGCTAGCGGCGATTCCGCCCCACTCCGGTCGATCCGCGATTCCGGCCAGAGTCGCCGACGCCAATTGCAGCCGGAGGCGCGTCAGGTCATTGATCGCATCCGCCACATAGAGTTCACGCCCGGTGTCGGACAGGAGTCCGAAATCCTGCTCAGGCATGGACTGCCTCCGCGAGGCGCGTCCGGATCGCGACGATCTCATCACGCCAGCCGCCAACGGCAATCAGGGCCTCGTCATGAGCCTGCTCAAGCTGACGCGCGCCTTCAAGCAAGGTAGTCGCTCGGGAACGCAGCGATCCAAAACCTTCTGGCAATTTGGCAAGACGATCAATTCCAACATTTAGCTGGGCGTCGATACCGTCTGCAGTCCGTTCCATCGATTGCAATCGATCCAGCAACGCGTACAGAATTTCACCGGCGGCCTGCGTCGGTGCAGTGGCGGCGGCGTAGTTAATCAGAGACTCGCGAACCTGACGAACCATGGCGCCCTGCGCCGGTAGGCTCTCGCGCATCTCGGCGGCGCGGGTCTGGAGCGACTGTGCTGCGTCCGCCATTTCGGTCTGAATCCGGGCGGCCTGCTCGACGACCTGCGACGACTGTCCCAGCGCTGAGAGCAGTTCTTCAACGTGGCGTGAATCTTCTTCGGCACGGGCAGCGATGTCGGCCAATCGACGGTCAACATCGACGATGAGTTCACGAAGTGCTGCAGCTTCCTCGGATCCAGCTGGCTGGGCCTCCCAGCCCGTTGCGGGCGACCCACCAGGGGCAGCCCAACTGGTCTGGACAGCGGCAGGTTCGGATTCGGCCGGAGCTGACTCGGCAAAGATATCGTCGCCCGCCGGTTTGGCGGCCTCGTCCCCAGCGTCCTTCGAATCGGCGGAGGCGAAAGGATCCGGCGCTGCAAAGGGATCAGGGGCTGCGAACGGGTCGGGAGCCGCAAAGGGGTCTTTCGGTGCGAACGGATCCGGCGCTGCGAACGGGTCAGGCGCCGCGAAGGGGTCCTTGGCAGCAAAGGCAGACGCGAAGGGATCATCAGCCGGTAGAGGCCCAAGCGGTGCAACCTCGCCCAGCGCTTTCGTCGAGACCTGAGGTTCACGCGCCATTGCACTCGGTGCAGGCAGTGCCGGCGCGGGTGTCATTGGGGGCTTGGCGGCCGAACGCCAGGCAGAGCCCAGGGCGAACAACGCACTGACCCCCGACACCAGGAACAGCAACTCGGCGAGAGAAGCGACCGGAGGGCGATCAAGGAATCGCTCGAAGTACTCATTCACGACCGGCAACTGCTGGCCGATCATCATGAGCTCCGTACGAGCCCGCCGCAACTCAATCCGAATCTTGGCGTGATCAACGTCTGGCGCCAGTCGCGCAGCATTGGCACCGGACCCTGCCGACCGCTCAGCCGCCTCGGCGACCGCAGTGAACTGCCGATTCAGAGCCTGCGCATCCTTGGTGGCGGGGAATTCACCAAATTTTTGTGCAATCGCCTTAGCAGCCACGGCGAGTGGGCCGAGCTTCTGCCGCGCCGCCGCCTGCAATTCGGCATTGGCAGGCGCCGTTTTGAGTTGCTCGACGGCTTCGCTCAACCCGGTTTCGGCCGCACGGAATGCCGCACCCAGCGATTCAGCCTGGGTCTTTGGCAGTGACTTTGGATTGAGCGTAGAAACACTACGCGCGAGCGCGTCGTAACCCTCAGATTGATTCTTGATTTCCGTGAGCAGGGCGCCAAAATTATCGCTTGCGGATTCCAGCGTTTTTTTAACGGACCCCAGCTTCTCAGCCTGCGCAGTGAGCGCGTCAACGACCCGCTGCTTCTCGGTGATCCGTTGAACCGCATCTCGAAGACGACGCGGCAGGGCTTCGGCATTGGATCCCATGACCAAATCGCGTTGCATTGCCTCGAGTGAGGCTGCGAACTTTTTCGAAGCGAGTGCAAGGGCCGCGAAATCAGCCCGCGCTGGATCGTAGTCCGGATCAAGCGTCGCAGTCAGTCGCTGCAGCGTCAGGTGAAATTGAAGCCCCGCTTCGACAATCTTGCGATTGCGCTCGTCGGCCTGACGCGCCGAAAGATGAGCCAGTGCCGTGGTTAGCAAAAGGCCGATCGTTAGGACAATCAATACCGGCGGGAGATAACGCAGCAGCAAGGCCCCGGGGGAGCTGGCATTCTTGGATTTGGTATTTTTCATCGGTGAATGTCGCGGGACGGAGGAATCGAAATTGGTGTGCCCCTGGACTGCATAGCCAGATCCACGCGATCGGCGATGAGGGCAACTCCACAGTCGCCATGACGCCGGTCGCGCAGCACGATGAACCGGGGCTCTTGGAAGGCAGGCGCGGGCTCGGGCTCGGGCGCACCCGAAACCGCCACTGGCGGCTCGCTAACTAACGTCGATGGCTCACTGACTACCATCGGCGGTACGTCGCCAAAAATCAGCCCTTCAGGCTGGCCACGACCGACCCAGGTCATCGCGGGCGACCACGGAACAACCCGATCCACGTCGCGCAAGGGCAACGAGAACTCTGAACCGTCGCGGTGAAGGATCAGCCAATCCATGTGGGCTTCCGATGTGATGGGTGGCTCGGCAAGCCAGGAGGATAAATGGGCTGGGGCGCCTCGCGAACAGGGTTTTCAACCAACGCATCCAGCCAATGGGCGATCTGCTGAACCAGGCTCAGATCAGTGTGGTCGAAATGCCGGACGCTGAAACTGGTCCCGAAGGATTCGATTTGCGTTGCCGCCCGATCGACCTCAATACAATGACTGTGCGTTGGCAACATCGCGAGTACGGGGTTCTCACACCAGAATGTCCGCCGCAAGCCCTCAGCGCCACTACTGAAAGGACGGTAGAGTCGATAGGGCAGCGACGCGGAACCAGGCAACTGATCCAGTTGCGTGACCGGAACCCGAACCGGCAACCCGCCAATCAGCCAATCGAGATGCCAGCCTTGTAACATAGCCTCGGCCCCTTCCAGGCGTTGCGCATAGCCAACACCTGCTCGCACGGGCGGCTTGAGTGTCGCTGGAATTTCGGCCAACAGCGGCTCAATCAAAACAATTCCGGATAGCGAGTCGCCCAGAGAACCAGCTGCCACATTGAGGGCCGCCGATGCGCCCCAGCCGAGCCCACCTAGAAACCGGGGCAGTCCTGAACCGCCCCCGTTAAAAAGCGTATCGACAATTTCGCCGAAGTCTCGGCTTCCTCTGGGCAACCGTGCAGCAGTTGCGCCGTGGCCCGGCAAATCGGGCACCAACACTCTAAATCCGTGATCGGACAGGCTTGCCGCAAGGTCCGCTAAGGATGCAGCGGAGGCGCCCAGGTCGTGAAAAAGGACGCATTCCGCCCGCACTGGACCTGGCGGCACAAAGCCGCAGAGACGAATCTCTGGCCAGCGTGACCCCTCCGCTGAACATTGAACAAAGGATTCGAACTGGCGCAACTGCAACAGGGGGCCCCAAAAATGTACTCGGCGTGAGCGTAAATTTACGGCTGAAGGATAACTGATCAACGCTTAAAACAGTCGTGTTTCTGTGCAGATTCAACGTTTAAGCGCGATCCAACCGATCCGTGGCGATGCCCGCTATGATCAGAGGCATCCCCGGACCTGAGGTCGAGCCATGCCCGCCCTACCCTCACTACGCCAGCTTTCTTATCTCGTCGCGCTTTCAGAGACGCTCAATTTCACGCAAGCGGCGCAAGCCCGTTTTGTCACGCAATCCACGCTCTCGGGCGGCATTCAGGAACTCGAACGGCTCTTGGGCGCAACACTCGTCGAGCGTGACCGCCAGCAGGTTCGCTTCACGCAGCTCGGGCTCGAGGTCGTGGAACGGGCCCGCGTGCTTCTGGCCCAGGCAGGCGATCTCGCGTCGCATGTTGCACGTTGTGCAGGCCCACTCACGGGGCTGGTCCGGCTCGGAGCGATCCCAACGCTTGCCCCCTACCTTTTGCCACCCCTCATGCGGGCCGCGCGTGAGCAGTTGCCAGATTTGCGCATCGCATTGCGCGAAGAGCGCACGACAACGCTCCTTACCCAGGTTAACGACGCAAGCCTCGACTTTGCCTTGATCGCTCTCCCCTACGAGACATCTGGGTTACTGGTGATCCCGTTATTTGAGGAGGAACTCTGGCTCATTGGGGCCGACGACGACCCAGCCACCCGAACGGCCCGGCCAACGCTGGATTCGATTGACGCCAGCCGACTGCTGCTTTTATCGGAGGGCCACTGCCTTCGTGAACATGTCCTGCAAACATGCCGACTGTCAGAACCATTACCCGAAATTGAAGC
>RFVZ01000071.1 GCA_009922405.1 Betaproteobacteria bacterium | reverse complement strand
TACGAAACCCTCGACGGTCGGACTGGCCGGCGCCAGCAAGATCTCCAGCGGTGTGCCCACTTGCAGGAGTCGTCCCTGGTCGAGAATACCGATGCGAGTGCCAAGCCGGATGGCCTCATCTACATCATGTGTGATGAACACAAAAGTCTTACCAAACTTTCGCTGCAACTCGAGCAGGTCATTTTGTAATGACTCGCGAATCACGGGATCAAGCGCGGCAAAAGGTTCGTCCATCAACACAATTGGGGTCTCGCTGCAAAGCGCGCGTGCCAGCCCGACCCGTTGGCGCATTCCCCCGGAAAGCTGCTCTGGCAGACGAGCTTCCGAACCGCTCAAGCCAACCTGCTCAATCACCCTCATCGCGCGAACCCGGCGCTCGCTTGAGGCGATACCCTGGAGTTCGAGCCCAAATGCAACGTTATCCAATACGGTGCGATGGGGGAGCAAACCGAACGACTGAAAGACCATCGAGATCTTGTGACGACGTAATGCACGAAGTTCCGATTGGGTTTGTTGGGCCAGATCGTGACCTTGAACAAGGACCTGGCCTTCGGTCTGTGGAATCAGTCGATTGCAATGACGGACCAGCGTCGACTTTCCTGATCCAGAGGGCCCCATCAGAACAAAAATCTCGCCCTCGCGCACGCTGAGGTTGATGTCACGCAACGCGATGACATGTCCCGAAGCGAGAATTTGCTCTTCACTGGCCCCGGAGCGCAACGTCTGCAAAGCGCCTGCAGGGGTCGGCCCGAAGACCGTCGTCAAAGACCGGATTTCGAGAATCGCCAAACTCAGAAGGCCCGCAGTGGTGGACTCGGTGGTGGGCTCGGTGGTGGGCTCAGTTGTTTGCTCAGCCGTCCCTGCCAAACGCTTCTGGTCTGCCAGCGCACGCCAGCGCCCTGCATTGTCCGATCGAGCAGGATTGCCAAAATACAGATCACGATGCCCCCAACGAGCCCCATGCCCAGGTCGTTGCGCTGCAACCCAAGCAGAACCGTTTCGCCGACGCCCCGCGCACCAATCATGGAGGCAATAACAACCATGGAAAGTGCAAGCAGCGTGGTCTGGTTGATGCCCTGCAGGATCGTTGGCCCAGCCAGCGGCAGTTGGACTTTCACGAGACGTTGCCACGCAGTCGCGCCGAAGGACTTTGCGGCTTCGAGCGCGGCCGAATCCACTTGGCGAATACCTAAGTCAGTCAGCCGAATCACCGGCGCAATCGCGTAAACCACCGTCGCCAGCAAAGCGGGAACCTTCCCCAAGCCCAGAAGCATTGCGATCGGCAGTAAATAGACAAAGATTGGAATTGTCTGCATGAGATCGAGAAGGGGCACGACGACCGCTCGCACGCGGGGGAGATTCGCGCAGGCAATCCCCAACGGCAATCCGCAAACCAGGCAGCACAGGATGGCGCAGAACATCAGCGCGAGTGATTGCATCGCCGCGTCCCACTGGCCAAGTGCTCCGATCACCCAGAGCCCTGCCGCAACCATGACACCAAGTGACCATTTTTTTGAGAGCGCTGCAGCCAGTAAGGCGCTCGCCCCGATCATCACCCATGGCGGCAAATTTCTGAGCCACTGTTCAGTCCAGACCAGGACCTTCAAGAAGGTGTTGGATGCCTGCTCCGCTCGGTCACCATAAAGCACAATCATTTGGTCAATCAGACCGTTAGCGGCTCCGGCGAGCGGTGTGTACCAATCGGGAAACATCATGCGGGGAACACCCTATCGACCTTCATCCAAGTGATGCACGAACGCGCTTGGCGACGTCTGGGGTCACCCACTTCTCCCAGACTTCAGGATGGTTCAACAGAAAAAGACGGGCGGCACCATCGGCCGATAATTTGGCGGTCTGCATCGAAGCCAATGCCTCGGACACGAGGCGGTTACTGGTTCGATAATTTCGAAGAAATTTTGCAATCGTGGGCGCTTTTTGCATAAACGACTGGTTCACGCCAATCACGATATCGACCACTGGAAACGACGTCGCCACCTTAACTTTGGTCGGATCGGTCGCAGCCACAAGCGTGGCCCAATCCTTAGGGTCGAACGCGGGTTCCTCAAGCGCGATCAGCTCACCCGCGTGCTGTCCAAGCAACCACGAGGGGCCCCAGTAATAGAACAGGATCGGCTTGCGGCGCTTCAGAGCAGAGATGATCGCCGCGTCGAGCGCCGCTCCGCTACCTGGGCGTACGTTGGTGAAATGCTCGCTCAGTCCATAACCCGCGAGGCGTTTGGTGTTGAGCGCCTCACAGGCCCACCCAGCCATGCAATTGTAGAAACGCCCCTTGCCGGGTTCTTCTGGGTCGGCGAACAACGCCTTAAACCGCGGCAAATCAGCGACTGAGCGAAGGCCTTTGGCCGGTGCATCCGGCCCTTCAACGAGGTATCTCGGAACGTACCAAGCCTGCACTGCATCCGCCATATTGACGCCAATCGACGCGACCTTGCCAGTGGCAACGCCATCGAGCCATGTCTTGGATTCATTGGCAAGCCAGATCTCCATGATGATGTGGATATCGCCCTTGACCATGCCGTTGTGCAAGGGGATCGTCGCGCCGGGCAATTGATCAACCACGCAGCCCATGCCGTCACGCAGAATGCGCTGCGCAACAGCGGTGTGGAACGCGTTTGAGTCCCAATTAAGTCCGGCGAAAACGATCGGCTCACGGATATCGCAAGCCACCGCTTTAGTGGATGCGCCCAGTCCAAAAATCAAGACCAAACTGCACAGTCCGGCCCAAAGCTGGCTCGCCATGAACACCATCAAGACACCTGCAGGCGCAACCCTTCGTGATGCGCAGGCACCAGGGCACCGATCTCCGAGGCATGTGCGAAACCTTGTTGACGGAAGATCTCCAGGACAGCGTCAACAGAATCAGGCGCGCAAGCCACCAGTAAACCGCCACTCGTTTGAGGATCACTCAACAGGTCTTGATCCACTGCGCCCAAGTCTTGTGCCAACGCGACCTCTTCACCGTACGCGGCCCAGTTGCGCCCTGACGCACCCGTTACGAAACCAGAGCTCGCCAGAGCGCGAACTCCATCGACCAGTGGGATACGGCCCATCTCCAGCACGGCGGTGGTGTTCGAGCCGCGCGCCATCTCGAGCACATGCCCAGCCAGCCCAAAGCCGGTGACGTCCGTGATTGCGTGCACCCCCGCGAGCGCTGCGAGTGCGGGGCCTGGCGTATTGAGCTGGGTCGTGCAGGCGATCATCTGCGCGTATCCCTCATCGCCCAGGTGCTCTTTTTTGAGTGCCGCCGAGAGAATGCCAACGCCAAGCGGCTTGCCAAGAACCAGCCGATCGCCAGCCCGCCCATCCGAATTGCGCTTGATACGCGACGGATGGACCAGGCCCATCACCACGAGCCCATAGATTGGCTCTACCGAATCAATGGTGTGGCCACCCGCGATGGGAATCCCGGCGGCTCGACAAACCGCCTGCCCGCCGTCCAGAATCTTGCCGATGGTCTCTGTTGACAACACACCGATAGGCATCCCGACAAGGGCCAGGGCCATGATCGGTGTACCGCCCATCGCGTAAACGTCGCTGATGGCGTTGGTCGCTGCGATCCGCCCGAAGTCGAACGGGTCGTCCACGATCGGCATGAAAAAGTCAGTCGTCGCAATGAGCGCTTGCTCATCATTGAGGCGATAGACCGCAGCATCGTCCGCGGTCTCGATCCCGACAAGAAGCTCGGGCGGCATTGGCATCGCAGACGTGCCCTTGAGAATTTCGCTCAACACCCCGGGGGCGATTTTGCAGCCACAGCCGCCGCCGTGAGAGAGACTCGTTAGGCGAGGCTCGTACGGGTGAGATGGGATCGATTCGGTGATCATCGTGAGGTCCAATTTAATTCGTTCAAAAGATCGATCAGAGCCGACTGTTCCCGCCTGGGATCGAACAGGTGCGCCCGAGCATTGCATTGTGCTTTGAGCGCGTTCAGCCGGGGTGCGCTCGAATCGTTTCGGGGATGCAGCTCACGCAACATTTCAACGAGCTGCGCAGAATCCCCCGGTTCGAAATAACCCGAATAGTTAGTACCCAGCATGCCGACATTGCCCGGTATGTTTGAGGCAAGGACCGGGGTGCCGCTACAAATCGCCTCGAGGATGACATGGGCGCCCCCTTCAATACGACTGGTGTGCACCAACACATGGGCGCGCTGAATATGACCCTTGACCTGCGCATGGGTCAACCCACCCAGCCAGCGATAGTGTGAGCATTCTCGAGCCGTTTGCGCTGCCATTTCGCCGAGTTTGGGGTCGAGGGCCTGGCCAATATGGTCAATCAGAATCCCTTCGTCTGACGTGATCTGACGACCCGCTTGAAACAAGACCTGAGGCCACTTTTCGTCCCGCAAGTGCCCCACCATGAGCGCACGCAGGTGGCGGCACGTTTTTGAAAACGCACTTCTTCGCGGCGTCGACTGAAAGACAAGCCGACATTTGTTGCGCCACTGCAGCGGCACCTCGAAAGAGCCCTGCTCTTGTAGCACGATCAATCGTTGGGCAAGCTCCAGCGAATTCTGGGCAAAGGAATCTTGATGAATGTCTCGATAGAGGTCGGTTCCGGTGAGTGCCACCACCAGTGGCTTATCTGGGAAGGTGCCGGCCCAGGCCTCGATCGATTGGGCGGAACGCCTCGCATGAAGCGCCAACAAACCATCACACTGATCAAGTTGCGGCTCCCCGGTTGGCCAAGACCTGACCAGATGAACTTTGAAAACCCCGGCCAACATCGAGGCCCAGCGCCGAGCGGTCTGCCAGTTCCCATTGTTGGCGTCTGCCAACGCAGGCGTCACAATACAAATCGAGGGTTTACTCATGAAACAGGGCATCGGCGAGGCGACACGGGACGAGCTGCGCGTTGCAGGCAAAAAACAATTGGGGCAAGCGTTGCAGGACGCCCGCCTGCGAACCCTGCGCCTCGTGGATCACTACGAGGCTGCCTTAGGCCCGGGGTTGACTGTACCACTCGAGCCCACTCTGAACCCGCCACGGTGGGAGTTCGGTCACGTGGCCTGGTTTACCGATTGGTGGCTGATTCGAAATCCGGATCGAGCGCTCGGACTGAACGCCAATCCAGACGCCACTCGGTTTGCGGCGAGGCAGGCTCATCGCGGTATTAACGCGGACGCACTCTACGATTCAAGCGCCATTGCACACGATCAGCGCTGGGCTCTGGACCTGCCGAGCGTCGCTGAGACCCGTGCTGATTTGACCGATAGCCTGACCGACACACTCGCCTGCCTCGAGCTGGCGAACGACGATGACCAGAGCCTGTATTTTTTCCGCCTCGCCCTGTTTCATGAGGATATGCATGCAGAGGCTGCTGCGTACATGGCGCAAAGCCTCGGTTTCGACCCTGGATATGACTTCGATGAGGTTGAGAAGGCGGTCAGAATCGTCGCGGCCGAACTCGCTATTTCAGCCTCTGAGGTTCAACTCGGCCACGCAGGGCCCGGATTTTGTTTTGATAACGAATTGGGACTCGCGAGGATACGAACGCCCCAATTTAAGATTGACGCTGGTGCGCTGAGTTGGGGACGCTATCTACCCTTCATCGAAGCCGGTGGGTATGCCGATGCGCGTTGGTGGGACGAGTCCGGGTGGCGATGGCGTTGCACAGGCAACCATGCGGCCCCACGCTACCTTCGCGGAGGGGGCGGCACCCCTTGGGAGATGCTGCATTTTGGTCGATGGCAGCCACTCGATCCCTCAGCGACCGCCGTTCATTTGAGTGCATTCGAAGCACAGGCCTGGTGTCGATGGGCTGGGCGCCGCCTACCCACAGAAGCCGAATGGGTGCTGGCGGCCCAGTCATCAGCTGACTTTGCATGGGGCCAAGTTTGGGAGTGGACGTCCAGTGAATTCAGACCTTTTCCGGGGTTTACGCCGCATCCCTACCGCGATTACTCGCAGCCGTGGTTTGATGGCCGGCCGGTTCTGAAAGGTGCATGCAGCGCAACCCGTTCGAGAATGCGTGACGTGCAGTATCGCAATTTCAGTACACCCGATCGCAGCGATATTTTTGCCGGCTTCCGTTCGGTCGCCCTCTAAGTTCACCCTCTAAGTCTCGGTCGCCCTCCAGCCGCGAGGCTTTATTAAACCGTCGCCCAGAACACGCTGAACCACTCATCCGCGTCGGTCCAATGTTGGGTGGGCGTAAATCCTGCCCGAGTCAGAAGCGCCGCAAAATTCTGCGGCTGCCATTTATACGAATTTTCGGTATGAATGCGCTCACCAGAACGAAACAAGCGTTCGGCCCCCGGCCACCGAACCGTTTGCTCGCACAGAGACTCGAGGTGCATCTCAATGCGGGACTTGTGATCGCAATAAAAAGCAAGATGCTTCCAGCGATCAAGAACAAAATCCGCCCCGAGGATACGATTTAGATGACGTAACAGATTACGGTTGAATGCAGCCGTCACTCCTAGCGCATCGTCATATGCGGATTCAAGTACCGACCGCGATTTGACCCGATCAACGCCGATCAGAATGCCTCCGCCTGTGCCGCTGGCCGCGCAGACTGCCTGAACTTGCTGCAACAAGCCAAGGGCCTCGTCGGGCGCAAAATTCCCGATACTCGATCCCGGATAAAAAACCACTCTTGGTCGATCGTCGAGACCGAGATGCGAAAGCCAGGCAGTCGATTCGTCATCAAGCTCAAAGTGAGCCGAGAAATCCACCGCCAGTGCCTGCCGGGGAAGCTCAGGATGGCGCTGACCCAAGCCCTGCAACGCCTCAAACAAAAACTCGGACGAAATATCAACCGCGAGATACGCAGCTGGATTCAGAATTGGGAAGAGGCGCTCTGCCTTGGCGCAATTTCCCGCGCCCAGATCGATCAAGATTGTTTTTGCTGGGACAAGCCCAGCGATTTCGGCCGCGGCTGACTCGAAAATCGCCGCCTCAGTTCGGGTCGGGTAGTACTCGTCCAGGGCGGTAATGGCATCAAATAGGCGCGATCCCTGATTATCGTAAAAGTACTTGGGGGAAATTGCAGCCCTCGGTCGCAACAGACCGTCATTAAGCTCGCCCATGGCGTGTGAATCCAGATTCGATTGCTGCTTCAATTTGAGAGTATCCCGGATTGTTCGTGGCCAGATTCTGGCATCCTACGCGGCACCCTGGGCCCTGCCCCTCAGGACCCAACCACTACAGGAAGTGTTATGAACCGTTCCAACTTCGTGCGCCTTGGTCTCAGCTTGCTTACCAGCCTTGTGTTGGGGAGCATCAGTACAGCTCAGGCACAGAGCGTATTCAGGGTCACAGCAATCCCAGATGAATCCCCCAGCGAGTTGGCCCGCAAAGCAGCACCGCTCGTGGCTTACCTCGAATCTCAACTCGGCGTGAAAGTCCAGTTTGTTCCAGTCACGGACTACGCGGCAGCAGTTGAATCATTGGTGAACAAGCGCGTTGACCTCGCCTGGTTCGGCGGGTTCACATTTGTTCAGGCCAATGTCCGGTCGGGCGGAAAAATCATCCCCCTGGTTCAGCGAGAAGAAGACACGCAGTTCAAGTCGGTGTTTATCACCAGTGACCCGTCGATCAGCACGCTCAATGATCTGAAGGGTAAGGATGTGAGCTTTGGTTCGCAGAGCAGCACCTCTGGGCATCTCATGCCGCGCAGCGCGCTCCTCGCCGCGAATATTAATCCGGACAAAGATTTCAAACGCGTTGCCTTCAGCGGCGCCCACGACGCGACAATCGCCGCAGTCGCATCCGGCAAGGTTCAGGCGGGCGCACTCAATATTCAGGTCTGGGAGCGTTTTGTTGCCGAGAAGAAGGTCGATCTGAGCAAGGTCAAAGTCTTCTACACCACTGCGCCTTTTTTTGACTACAACTGGTCGGTCCATGCGGACATGCCGGCGGCCATGCGCGAAAAACTCAAGCAAGCGTTCTTGGGCCTGAGCAAGTCAACCCCCGAGGGCAAAGAGATCCTTGAGTTACAGCGCGCCAGCCGTTTTGTACCGACCCAGGCTGAAAACTACAAAGATATCGAAGGAGCGGCCCGAAGCGCCCAGCTCCTCTAAGCCGCTCGATCTCAGCCCTGCTTTAAGCCCCGCCTAAGTTCAGCGTCAAACCCACGTCTTGAAGATACAGACCCGGCATCTCGAGGCTCGTCATCGCGCGTATCGCTCATCCGAGGATCGCGCAATCGAAAGCCTGAATCTCGAGATTGGCGCCGGTGAGCATGTCGCGATCATCGGCCCATCGGGTTCAGGGAAAACGACGCTGCTGGAGGTTCTGGCATGCGCAATGAAACCCCTGAGCGGGTCATTGTTGCTCGACGGGCAGGACCCTTGGCAGTTGTCAAAATCCGACCTGCAGCGGTTGCGGGGGCATTTATTTCTCGCGCCACAGGTTCCACCGCTACCGCCACGTCAGCGGGTCGTTACCGCTGTCCTGGCAGGACGATTGCCGACAATGAGCTTGGTCGCCAGCTTGCGGTCCCTGATTGTTCCTAGTGATCTCCCCGGCGCATTGGCGGCACTTGAGCGTTTTGATCTGGCCGCAAAGCTGTTCGAACGGGTCGATCAGCTCTCAGGTGGGGAGCGCCAGCGGGTGGGTTTGGCGCGCGCCCTGATGTCCCCCGCATCGCTGTGGTTGATTGACGAGCCCCTTTCTTCGCTCGACCCGGCGCGACTTCAGCAAGCGATGCAGGCTTTGGTCGACAGTGCGAACGAACGCAGCGCAACCCTGGTGACTACACTGCATCAGGTCGACGCTGCCCTGGCGTTCTTTCCCCGAATTATCGGTCTGCGCAAAGGAAAGCTGGCCTTTGATTTGCCGAGTTCGCAAGTCACGCAACAGGCCCTCGAGGATCTTTATGAGACCACCAACGGCGGACTGGTCGGCGCCATTTCCGCTGACGAACTTCCCGAGGCCCCTGGCATCCGCGTAACCGCCCTGCACTGCCGATAATGCGGCACCCTGAGCCAATCCGGGATCCCGCGACCGCGGTCCGACTTTTCTTCATCCTGGTCAGTGTTTTCCTGCTGTGGCCGCTTGGGGTCGCGACCGAGTTTCGTCCATGGGCATTGTTCGAGTCCGAGAGCATTCAGGCGACAGTTCGATTTCTCGGAACCTTCTGGCCGATCGCGGACGATCCGGCGTTTTTGCGTCTGATTGCTCGGGAAACCTGGCGCACCGTTGCCATGGCCACCGTTGGGATCAGCCTGGCACTCGTGCTCGCCATTCCACTGAGCCTTATTGCAGCTAGGGTGCTCTCGCTCTCGGGGCTGACCGGCACGATGGACCGAGTGCCCTTCTGGATTCGTCAGTCGGTTCGCTGGGTGCTTATTGTTCTTCGCAGCATTCCCGAACTTGTCTGGGCCCTGGTGTTTGTTCGGGTGGTTGGCCTGGGCCCGACCGCGGGTGTCCTGGCGATTGCATTGACCTATGCGGGCATGCTGGGAAAGGTGTATGCCGAAATTCTGGAAAGTGCTGATCAGCATTCGAGTCGGACGCTCCTAAGAAATGGAAGCAGCCGGATGCAGGCGTTCTTCCATTCATTACTACCCACCTGCGCTGCTGAGCTGACCAGCTACACCGTCTACCGATGGGAATGCGCGATTCGCTCGTCCGTTGTTCTCGGTTTTGTCGGTGCGGGAGGACTGGGCCAGGAGATGGACAATTCGATGAAGATGTTTGCTGGCGCCGAGGTGGCGACCATGTTGCTGGTCTTCATCGGACTGGTTGCGCTTGCCGATCGCGCCAGTGCCACGATCCGGAGGGTCATCGGATGAGAACCCAGGCTTGGGGCGTACTGACGGCACTGCTGTGCCTGGTCATCGCAAGCTTCGCGACCACTGATCTGCAATGGCAGGGCTTTTTGTCAGTTGAAGCGTTCGCGAGTATGGGGCGGTTTCTGGGCGAATTCGTGCCTCCTGAAACCTCTCCGGAATTCATCCAAAAAGTCCTCCTGGGGGCCTGGGAAACCTTGGCCATGTCTGTTCTTGGCACCCTGCTCGCCGCCCTTTTGGGGATGTTATTGGCCATCCTGGGAAGCCAAAATCGAACCGAGGCGTTCGCCTGGGCTCGAACCCCGGTGCAGTGGCTGCTTAACGCCCTGCGCGCCATCCCGGAACTTGTCTGGGCGAGCCTTTTACTGATTTCGGCTGGCTTGGGGCCATTCGCCGGAACGCTAGCGCTTGCGCTTCATACCGCAGGCGTCCTGGGACGTCTTTATGCGGAGGCGCTTGAAAACGCACCCACAGGGCCTGCGTTAGCACTCAAGGCCCAGGGAGTCGGCTCGGGTCGCATCTTTCTTTACGCCACGCTGCCCACGATTTTGCCGCAGGTGATGAGCTATACCCTTTACCGGTGGGAGAACAACATCCGGGCCGCCGCTGTCTTGGGTGTGGTCGGTGCAGGCGGGCTCGGCCAACTGCTGGCGTTCCATCTGAGCCTTTTCCAGATGCACAAGACCGCGACTGTGCTGCTGGGAATGATTGGGATGGTGGCCTGCGTGGACGCACTGAGCCAGCAGTTGCGAAAACGTCTAACCTGACCGGGCCAGACAGCACCGGGTTCCCCCGGCGCCTCTGAACCAATCGGATAGCGCGCTAGGCCAGCGATTCAATCATTTCGAAGGAGATTGGGAAGCGCCTTTTGATTGCGATTGGGAAGGGTTGCGGACGGCGCCTTGGGAAGGAGATTGCGCGGGGGTTTGGGCAGCACTCTTTGAAGGTGCTTGGGCGGGAGTTTGAGAAGCGCCACCGCGTGAA
>RFVZ01000008.1 GCA_009922405.1 Betaproteobacteria bacterium | reverse complement strand
AGCGGCGCCTTGTTGTGAGGGACTCGGGGCCCCGTTGCCCTGATTGCCCTGATTGCCCTGAGTGCCCTGGTTGCCTAGCAAGACCCGGGTCCAACCACCGCGCGCGCCACGCCTTTACGCCCCCCTCGTTGGCCCCTCAGCCCCTGGCTTGCGCCTTATTTGCCGATACAAAAGCGCCCGAAAATCGTTCCCAACAAGTCGTCCGCGCTGAATTCCCCCGTGATCGAACCGAGCTGCGCCTGCGCGAGGCGGAGCTCCTCGGCGAGCAGCTCTAGCGCTGGTAAGCGTGCGCGGGCTTCACGATCGGCCGAGTTCAGATGCTCGCCTGCGCCGAGCAAGGCTTGCAGATGCCGCTCACGAGCGATGAACTCGGGCTCCACCGCACTGAGCCCCGCGAGCTCGCGCAAGCGTTCGAGCAGATGCGCCATGCCCGCACCGGTTTGGGCAGATAGCCGGACTTGACCCGCGTCGGCTCCGGGTCTTGGCGCTGGGTCAATACCTGCAACCAGTCCATCGCGGTCGATTTTGTTGCGCACCCGAAGCACCGGTACCTGTGCGGGTAGGTGCTTGCCAAGACACTCACGCGCATAGTCCCTCGGTGCGGCCGATTCGAACCGACCCGCCGGTGGAGCAGGATCATCGGCTTCAACCAACTCGAGTACGAGATCGGCTCGAGTCACCGCCGCCAGGGTTCGTTCCATCCCGATGCGCTCGATCGGATCGGTGCTTTCACGCAAACCCGCCGTATCGACCAGGGTCATGGCGAGGCCCTGCACATCGAACGCGTGCTCGATCCGATCGCGCGTCGTCCCAGCCAACGGTGACACGATTGCGAGGTCCTGTCCGGCCAAGGCGTTCAGCAAACTGCTTTTGCCGACATTGGGCGCCCCGATCAGAACGACCGTCATCCCCTGGCGCAGACGCAGCCCCTGACGCGCGCCTTCGAGCAGTTGGGCCCATTGCGACCGGATCGCATCGAGGCGGCCCTGCGCATCCCAATGTGCGAGCACGTCCACATCGTCCTCTTCCGGAAAATCAATCGTCGCCTCAATCAGCGCACGCAATTCGATGACGGCATTCACCAATGTATTGACCTGATCTGAAAATCGACCCTCGAGGGCACGCATCGCCGCCCGCGCCGCGGCGGTCGTGGAAGCGTCAATCAGGTCGGCAACGGCTTCGGCCTGGGCCAGATCCATCTGTCCATTTAAAAACGCACGGCGGGTAAATTCCCCGGGTTCAGCCAGGCGCAAACCGGGCGCATACGCACGGCCAAGCTCGAGCACCCGGGCCAGTATCTGCCCCATCACCACGGGCCCGCCATGGCCTTGCAACTCGATCACATCCTCACCGGTATACGAGTGCGGTGCAGCGAACCAGAGCATGATTCCACGGTCAATCGGTTCACCCCTAGCATCACGCCAGGTTACAAGCCTTGCATGGCGTGCCGTCAAGGGTTGGGGTTGACCGCCCGATCCCCGTGCGCATAGCACCTGCGCAAAAGCGGCCAACTTTTGACCGCTGATCCGAATCACTCCGATCCCCCCGCGTCCGGGGGCGGTTGCGATCGCCGCTATCGGGTCACGCTCAGAGTTCGCCATGCTTGCTCAACGTAGCCCCCGTTGCCCTTTCGGCTTGTGCTGCCTGTGCTGCGCGAATGCTGAGCGCGGCCTCGTACGCGAACTCTCCCGCCGCGAGGCGTCGCTCAAGCGCGGTCGAATCGAGGCAGAGGAACGAATCGACCTCGCCATCCGTATTCACCGGGATCCAATCCGGCTCGACCGTGAGCGTGAACACCGTAACCCGTTCGTTCTGAACACCGGGCGCGACCCGACGCCAAAGCTCGAACTCGCTGCAGCCAACCGCCAGCGCCGTTTGATCTTGCGTCAAACCCGCTTCCTCGCCCGCCTCGCGCAATAGCGTCTGCGTCGGGCTCTCGCCTGCACTAACACCACCGCCTACCAGGGTATCCAGCAAGCCCGGATCGATGGCCTTCGAGGCGCTTCGACGGGCCACCCAGACCGCACCATCCGGCCGATAACCAATCAACTGTGCGGCTTGGCTCTGAAGTCCGAACAGGCGAAAAGCAGACCGTTCAAGCGTAAAGATCCGCTGACCGCTGCTTGGAATGATCACGTCGAACCGTTCATCGCGCCAACCAGTCAGCATGCCTTGAGCCAAGGCCGCACGGGCCGCGGTTGTAAACAACAGCGGGTCCGCTGCAACGACGAGCGTTGGGCGCAAGGCCCGGGCATCAAAAGCACCAGGCAGTCCGCATTCGGTAATCCATAGCGCCACAATCGCGGGCTCGATCCACCCAATCGGCGTCTGTACCCCCGACCAATCAACTGCGAGAGTGACTAAACCCTCGGTGGAGAAGCCCTGTGGGCCCATGGCTTATTTTTTCAACGCGTCTTCTTCAACGCGGCCTGCTCGGTCTGGCGTGTAATGAACCACTGTTGCGCAATGGAAAAGATATTGTTGACCAACCAGTAAAGCACCAGCCCAGCGGGGAAGAAGAAAAACATCGCCGAGAAAATCAGAGGCATGAACATCATGACCTTGGCTTGCACCGGATCGGGCGGCGTTGGATTCAAACGGGTTTGTAAAAACATGGTCGCCGCCATGATGATCGGCAACACGTAGTAGGGATCAGGCGTCGCCAAATCCTGAATCCAACCGACCCAGGGCGCATCGCGCATTTCAACCGATGCCAGCAAAACCCAATACAGCGAAATGAACACCGGGATTTGCACCACAATCGGCAAACATCCCGCCATCGGATTCACTTTTTCCGTCTTGTAAAGCTCCATCATGGCCTGATTGAGTTTGACCCGATCATCGCCAAATCGGTCGCGCAGCGCGGTCATTTTAGGAGTGACCAGTTTCATCTTGGCCATCGAGCGATAACTCGCGGCTTGTAGTGGGAAAAATGCGAGTTTGACCACGATCGTCAACAACACGATCGCCCAGCCCCAGTTTCCGACCACGCCATGGAGCGTCTCCAGCAACCAGTAAAGCGGCTTGGCGATCACCGTCAACCAACCATAATCGACCACCAGATCGAGGCCCGGCGAGAGTTTCTCGAGCACATGCTGATCTTGTGGCCCGATATAAAGCGCCGATTCGGTGCTCCGGCGATCACCCGGTTCTAGTGCGGATAAGGGTTGAATCGCGCCAACGGAATACAGCCCGTTATCGACCTTACGGGTGAAAAACTCGCGCGCCATGTTTGCCGCAGGGACCCAGGCGACGACAAAGTAGTGCTGGATGATCCCGGCCCAACCATCTTCGGATTTCTTGATTGGAGTCGCTTTGCCTTTTTCGATATCGGCAAAATCGACCTTGTGAAACTTTGCCTCCTCGGTATAAACCGCCGGGCCGGTGTAGGTGCTGTAGAACTGGCTCTCACCGGGGGGCTTGTGCGCGTCCCGGGTCAACTGGAGATAGAGCGAGGGGTGAACCGTCTGGTTGCTTTCGTTGAACACCTCATGTTGAACCGCGACCTGATAAGAGCCCGGCGCCAAGGTATACCGCTTACTCAGCTTAACGCCACCGGATGCGGCAACCAACGATAATTCGACGGATTTGCCAGGCGACGCTTCGATCAAATCACCCGCACTCGAGGGCTCAAAAAGTGTTCGGTGGGTTGGCAAATCGGGCGCGCCGATTAGACCGGTTTGGGCGAGATAGGTTTTGCCCGCGCCGGAAGTCAACAAAACGGCCTGCAATTTCCGATCATCGGCGTCGCGGTAACGCAACAGCTCCGAGCGAACGATAGCGCCGCCCATGGTGTCGATTGTGAGGGCGAGCACATCGTTCTTAAGAACAATCAAGCGACCGGTGGCCGCCACACCACCTGAACTACCCACAATAGTCGCTACAGCGCTCGCGCTACTACCCGTTTCGGGAACTGCGTTTGTTGCGGCTTGGGGAACATCTGAATTTGATTGGATTGAATTTTTCAGTGGCCCTTTGGGCGCTCCGGGGGTCTGAGCCGTGGGCGGCGCCACGCCAAAAAGCGATGCATGCCCGTTGTGCTTTTGCCACGCGTCCCACAAGAGCAGCAGCGACATCGAGAAAATTATCAAAAGTATCGTTCGTTGCGTCTGCATTTGGCTCTCTGCTTTAACTCTCAACTTAAAGGTCCGGCACCGGATCGTAGCCGCCTTCACACCAGGGATGACAACGGCTCAGGCGACGAGCACTCAATGCCAACCCGCGCCGCGGGCCGTGCCGATTGATCGACTCCAGAGCATACGCAGAACAGGATGGGAAGAATCGACAACGCGGACCTAGCAGGGGGCTCAGTCCCCACCGATACACGAGAATGACGGCCGTAAAAACGCGGACGAGCGCGCGACGGACCCATGGTCTCATTGCTCGAGTCCAGCCAGATTCATCGACCGACTCAAACTTTCGAGTAACGAGTCAGCTTCAGCCCGAATAATGGCCTTGAGGGCTCGATCCGTCCGCCGGATCCGCAAAACCGCTCGACCCTTGAGAGGCTTCGCGAATCCCGTCGCGAATGCCTTCGTGGACACCTTAGGAGTATCGTTAGACTCCGGCCGTTCAGCGGCCACCGTTGACAACGCAGCAAGCGGTAGCGCTCGGAGGCGAATCATGACCGCCAGCGATGGACTGCGCTCTCGCCACGATTGATGACGCCAGGCCTCGCGCAACACGCGTCTGATCATGTTCCGTAACGGAGCGGCGGGTGCCAGTCGCTTAGACACCGATAAAACCAACGTACTCGAAACCGGAACCACTCCGGCCCCAAGAGCGGGAAATACTGCAGTGGCCGAGCGCAAATAGGTAAGCGCTAAATGCGGCGTACTGGCCCACGGCCGACGCCGCGCCAGTGCGGTCAAATCGAGTGGTGCCAGATCGGTACTCAGGTCAGTGACAAAGGAGTTTTGACGCGCAGTACCGACGCAGTGACCAGTCTTTTCGAGACCCGTGTGCGACCTGTGTGCGACCTGTGTGCGACCCGCACGAGCCCTGTGCCAAGCCCGCTCGATTCGCTCGACTTAGACGGCGAGCCGTTTACGGCCTTTAGCGCGACGCGCCCGAATAACATTACGGCCGCCACGCGTTTTCATTCGTACCAAAAAACCATGGGTACGTTTGCGTCGGGTTACCGAGGGTTGGAACGTGCGTTTCATAAGGGTGGCCTCGCAAGCTATCGGAAAAAAGCCCTCGATTACAGCGGTACTTGAACTACTCGTCAAGAGGTTCTTACAAATACCGGCCAATAAGCTGTGGATAACTAGGCTTTGACCGCGTTACAATTAGACCCCAGCCTGTACCCGCGACCCCAAGAATGATGGACCGACACTGGCAGGCGTGCGCGTTGCGACTCGAGCAAGAACTGACGCCGCAACTTTACAAAACGTGGATCAAGCCCCTCGTTTGTTTGAGTTACGACGATTGCGAACATCTGCTCCGGCTGGGTGCGCCCAATCGGTTCAAGCTTGACTGGATCCGAAATCAATTTGGCTCGCGAATCAGCGAACTCGCGTGCGCTGAAATTCACCCAAAGGTCCGGGTTCAATTCGAAGTCCAGCCCTCCAGTTCACAATCGCCGGCCAGCGTTCGTCCACCGAACCTGGCGGAACCGACGGCATTAAAAACCCCGAGCAACTCGGAATTGGACCGCAAACCACTTTCGAGCGGTGCGCCGCAAGTCGACTCAATTGGCCAACTCGATGCGACCGAAGAATCGGCGGGACGTTTGGCTTTCATGCCGGGCCTCGTTGAGCGCGAAGTCGCACCGCATGTTGAGCGAAGCAAACTCAACCTTGAACTCACGTTCGACACATTCGTAACCGGGAAGGCCAACCAAATGGCGCGGGCCGCTGCGTTGCAAGTGGCCCAACGCCCCGGCGTCTCGTACAACCCCCTGTTTCTCTATGGTGGCGTTGGACTCGGCAAGACCCATCTGATCCATGCTGTTGGCAATGCACTTTTGGAAGCCAATCCCAGCGCTAGAATTCGCTACATTCACGCTGAGCAATACGTTTCTGATGTCGTTAAAGCCTACCAACGCAAGGCTTTTGATGAACTCAAGCGCTACTACCATTCACTCGACTTGTTATTGATTGATGACATTCAGTTTTTTGCTGGCAAGCAACGCACACAAGAAGAATTTTTCTACACGTTTGAAGCATTAGTCGCAGCGCGTCGGCAAATTCTCATCACCAGTGATACCTATCCGAAAGAACTATCGGGCATCGATGAGCGGCTTGTTAGCCGTTTCGATTACGGTTTGACCGTTGCCATCGAACCCCCTGAACTCGAGATGCGAGTCGCCATCCTGCTTCGAAAGGCAGAATCTAGCCGGGTCGAATTGAGTGAAGAGGTTGCTTTTTTTATCGCCAAAAATTTACGGCAAAACGTACGGGAACTCGAGGGTGCTTTACGTAAAGTCATCGCCTATTCTTCGTTCCATAATCAATCAATTACTCTCGAATTGGTCAAGCTGGCATTGCGAGAGCTTTTGTCGGTCAATCGTGGCCAAATTTCAGTCGAACTGATTCAAAAGACAGTCGCCGATTACTACAAAATCAAAGTTGCTGATATGGGTTCGAAACGTCGACCCGCCAATATCGCGCTCCCTCGTCAAGTAGCGATGTACTTGGCGAAAGAGCTCACCCAAAAAAGTCTTCCCGACATTGGTGAATTATTTGGCGGTCGCGATCACACAACCGTGTTACACGCTGTTCGAAAAATCACCAATGAACGAAAAAACAACACCGAATTGAACCGATCTCTCCATGTCCTCGAACAGACCTTGCGTGCTTAACAACCGGTGAATAACCCAGTGGACATCTGTACTGTTTTCAAGAGGACCATTCTCGCCCCGGTAGTTGTCCACAGGTTCAAATCGATTGGCCTCATCCTGTCCACAGGGTTCTGCTGCCCTGAACACCTGACTCAGACTCAATTCCCGTCGATCGATGAATAAGTTGATCCCCTTATTACCTACTATTACTCTTTATATATTACTCATAAGAGTGTAAGAACATCATGCAATTGATCAAAGCAAACCGTGACGCGATCTTGCGCCCTCTCCAAATTGTGGCGGGCATCATCGAGCGCCGCCACACGCAACCCATCCTCGCCAACGTCCTGATCAAGCGCGAAGGCACCTCGGTTTCATTAACCGGGAGCGATAGCGAGATCCAGATTCGTACAACCGCCGAATTGGCGGCGACGGGCCCCGCAGGATCCGATCCTGCAGAGATGACCACGACGGTCGGTGCCCGCAAGTTGTTGGATATCCTGCGATCCATGCCCGACGACGGGCAGATAACGGTGAGCCATAGCACTCGAAAACTGACGCTGACCGCCGGAAAAAGTCGATTCACCTTGCAGACCCTGGGGGCAGAGTCGTACCCGACTGCAGCCCTTATCGAAGCGGGCCTGGTCCAGTTCTCCCTTCCCCAGGCGACGCTGAAGCATCTGTTCAACCAGGTGTTTTACGCCATGGCGCAACAGGACATCCGGTTTTACTTAAATGGTCTGCTCGTTGTCGTCGAGGGCCAAACCATTACCGTTGTAGCTACCGATGCACACCGCCTTGCCGTTGCTACCAGTACATGTGATTCGCTAGCAATCGAGCAGCCGCATAGCGAGGTCATCATTCCTCGCAAAGCCGTCATCGAGCTCCAACGCCTACTGGCCGACACGGATGAATTGGTTTCGATTGAAGTCGCGGTCAATCAGGCGCGCTTTCGTTTCACAGACGAAAAGGAAGCCACTATCGAACTCGTCACCAAACTGGTCGAGGGGAAATTTCCCGATTGGCGGCGCGTCATTCCCCAAAATCATCAACGCCATGTGACGATTGGGCGGGATTCCTTTACGCGGGCACTGAACCGGGTCGCCATCTTGACCGGTGAGAAATTCCGCGCAGTCCAATTCAAACTCAGCCCAGGCGCGCTGCAAATTCAAGCGCAAAACTCCGATCAAGAAGAAGCCACTGATGAGTTAGAAGTTGATTACAACGATGACGAGCTTGATGTGGGTTTTAATGTGTCTTACCTACTGGATTGTTTAAATAATCTTAAATCAGAGCAGGTGGTTCTACATTTCGGTGAATCGGGGTCGAGTGCACTCTTAACGGTACCAGGTATTGACGGATTTCAGTATGTGGTCATGCCAGTTCGAATTTAATTTGCCTTCTATTCAAAAGATATTGCGATGACACAGGATTATTCAGCTTCATCGATCCAAATTCTCGAAGGATTGGAAGCGGTTCGAAAACGACCCGGAATGTACATTGGAGATACCTCGGACGGCACCGGATTACATCATTTAGTGTTTGAAGTTCTCGATAACGCCATCGACGAGGCGCTTGCAGGCCATTGCGATGATATTACCGTGACAATTCATACTGACAATTCGATTAGTGTGATTGATAACGGGCGGGGAATCCCAACAGGTATTAAATTTGATGACCGACATGAACCTCCGCGCAGTGCCGCGGAAATTGTCATGACGGAGCTTCATGCAGGTGGCAAGTTTGATCAAAACAGCTACAAAGTTTCCGGTGGATTACATGGGGTCGGAGTTTCATGTGTCAATGGACTGTCGCAATGGCTTAAGGTCACGATCCGACGTGATGGCAAAGTTCATCAAATGGAATTCGAGCGCGGTGCGGTTATTAATCGACTGGTTGAGAAACAACGCGGACCGGATGGTACAGAGCTACAAGTCTCACCAATTCGCTGCATTGGACAGAGCGATAAAAAAGGAACCGAAGTCCACTTCTTGGCCGACATCGAGATTTTTGGTCTGGTTGAGTATCACTACGATGTATTAGCCAAACGAATCCGGGAACTATCATTCCTGAATAATGGCGTCAAGATTCGATTACTCGATCAACGAACGGGCAAAGAAGAAAATTTTGCGTTCTCGGGTGGGGTTCGGGGGTTTGTCGAATATATCAACAAAAATAAAGCAATCATTCATCCAACCACATTTTATGCCGAGGCCAGTCGCGAAGGAATTTCGGTTGAAGTGGCGATGCAATGGAACGACGGGTATGGGGAACAGGTTTTATGTTTCACGAACAACATTCCGCAACGAGACGGGGGTACACACTTAACCGGATTACGCGCGGCGATGACTCGGGTGATGAACAAATACATCACCGATCATGAATTCGCCCGCAAAGCGAAGGTCGAAACAACTGGTGACGACATGCGTGAAGGTCTTGCCTGCGTCTTAAGCGTCAAAGTACCGGAGCCTAAATTCTCGAGTCAGACTAAAGAGAAACTCGTATCGAGCGAGGTTCGTGCGCCCGTTGAAGAGTTGGTCGGACGTGCGTTGGAACAGTTTTTAGAAGAACGCCCGGCGGACGCCAAAATTATTTGCGGCAAAATTGTGGATGCGGCGCGGGCCCGAGAAGCTGCGCGTCGTGCGCGCGAAATGACGCGGCGCAAAGGACTGCTCGACGGCCTGGGTTTGCCCGGTAAATTGGCCGATTGTCAGGAACGTGATCCGGCGCGAGCGGAACTTTTCATTGTTGAGGGTGATAGCGCAGGGGGTTCCGCGAAGCAGGGCCGAGACCGTAAGTTCCAGGCGATCTTGCCCCTGAAGGGCAAAATTCTGAATGTCGAAAAGGCCCGTTTTGACAAGTTACTGGCGAGCGCAGAAATCGCAACACTCATTACCGCTTTAGGAACCGGAATTGGTGTTGAAGATTACTCACTCGACAAACTTCGTTACCACCGAATCATCATCATGACCGACGCGGATGTTGACGGAAGTCACATTCGGACGCTGCTGTTGACGTTTTTCTATCGACAAATGCCTGAGTTGATCGAGCGCGGTCACGTCTACATTGCGCAACCACCTCTTTACAAAGTTAAACATGGTCGGGATGAACGCTATCTGAAAGACGATTACGAGCTCAATCAGCACATGCTGACGCTCGCCCTCGAGGGTGCGGAGCTCGTGCCGCAAGGCGGAGCTACGTCGATTCAGGGTGATGCACTGAGTGAATTGGCCCGTCGTTTTTTGTTGGCGCAAGCGGTCGTTGATCGGCTCTCGGTGATTCTTGACGCTGAAGCCTTGAGCGCAATCATGGACGGTTGCGAACTGAATTTAAGCGATGAAGACCAGGCGATTGGCAGTGCCGAGCGATTGCAGGCGGCCCTCTCAAAAGGACTACCGGTTGTTGCTCAGATCAATGCACCCGCGGTTCAAGCACAGTTTGATGAACGTCATGAGCGTTGGACTTTACGAATTTCACGACGTGTTCATGGCAATGTCAAAGTCAGTGTGATCGACGCCGATTTTGTCGAGTCGGGCGATTATGAAATCCTCATCGATTGTGCCCGATTGGTCGTCGACTTAATCGGTGCGGGAGCAGAAATCAGGCGCGGTCGTGAGCGTCGGCCACGGGGTGAAGCCGAGGAAGTCTCTGCCGATGGCGTCGTCGCGGATCGCGCGGTTGCCGATCGAACCGTTGGTGACAAACGCAGTCACCCCGTGGCTGATTTTAGAGAGGCTATGCGCTGGTTACTGTCTGAAGCCGAGCGCGGAGTGAGTCGCCAGCGTTACAAAGGCCTCGGTGAGATGAATCCATCGCAGCTTTGGGAAACCACCATGGATTCAAGTGTTCGGCGCTTGCTCCAGGTGCGTATTGATGACGCCATTGGCGCGGATCAGATCTTTACAACGCTGATGGGTGATGAGGTCGAACCTAGGCGAGCATTTATCGAACGTAATGCACTGATTGCTCGCAACATTGATGTTTAACGCGAAAGGCCTTAACTGACGTGTGAACACGTTATTCAGACACGTGCGCTGGCCAGAGTCTCTTAAGCCCCTGGCTGGCGCCGTCTTCCGACGCTTGTGGCTGGTGTGGCTAGTCGCCAATACGGTGATGTGGGCCAATGATGTGGCGGCGGGTTGGTTGATGACCAGCCTCACCACCTCACCGCTCTTGGTGGCCCTGGTTCAAGCGGCGTCAACCTTACCTGTGTTTCTGCTCGGAGTTCCCAGCGGAGCGCTCGCAGACATTCTTGATCGCAGACGATGGTTTGCAATGACGCAGCTTTGGGTCGTGGTGGTGGGGATTGCCTTAGCCGTGGCGTCTTTTACCGAAACCCTGGATGCGAACTGGTTATTGGTTTTGACCTTTCTCCACGGAATTGGCCTGGCATTACGGTGGCCAGTATTTGCGGCGATTACCCCGGAAATTGTTCATTTCGATGAACGGTTCCCGAATCGTCGGCCCGATTCTGGCGGGAGCCCTGATTGCCAGCTTGGGTCCCTCGGCGGTCTTCATCTTAAATGCACTCCTTTCATTGGGTGCGACTTGGGCGATTTTGCGCTGGCGCCGAGAAGTCACAACCCGCGCCCTGCCCGCGGAACGTTTTTTTGGGGCGATTCGAGTTGGGCTTCAATTTGTTCGCCAATCGCCCCCGCTGCAGGCAGCGATGTGGCGAGCGGCCTTATTCTTTTTGAATGCAGTGCCACAGATGGCGTTGTTGCCATTGTTGGCCCGTAGTCTCCCCGGTGGCAATGCCGCTACCTATACCCTGCTCCTTGCACTGATGGGTTTGGGTGCAATTGTGGGTGTGCTTGTGTTGCCACGTTTTCGGGATACGTATTCGCGTAATCAGCTAGTTGTCCGTGCCTCCTTACTGAACGCGGCCGCGGCATTGATCGTTGCGACCGCACCCAGTATTTGGGTGGCTGCACCCGCCATGCTAATCGCAGGCGTGGGTTGGATTGGCGCAGCCAACACGATGACGGTGGCGGCCCAATTAGGCCTGCCAGACTGGATTCGAGCCCGTGGAATGGCCATTTTTCAGATGTCGATGATGGGCGGTAGCGCAATCGGCGCGGCGATCTGGGGCAAAGTCGCGGAGCAGACCGAACTGCATGGCACGCTGATCGCGGCCGCACTGATGAGCAGTTTGACCGCCGTTCTGGTCGCGCGCCGTTTCGCGCTCAGTGATCACCGGCCAGCAGAGCTACAGCCTGCGCGCGATTGGCATGCGCCGCAAGCCGATCGTTCGATGGACATCAGTCGGGGTCCGGTAATGGTGACGATTGAATATGTCGTCGAACCCGCAAAAGTTGATGCGTTTGTCGCCTTGATGGTCGAGAGTCGGCGTCATCGCTTGCGTAACGGCGCTTTGTCGTGGGAGTTGTTTAGAGACTCTGCCGAACCCGATCGATTTGTTGAATGGTTTCTCGATGAATCGTGGGTCGGGCATTTGCGTCAGCATGAGCGTCTGACCGAGGCAGATCTTGAACTGCGCGCAAAAAAATATGCTCTCCACGTCGGCGAAACGCCACCACGGGTCCTGCGCATGATCGCCCACCCGTTAGAACCATTAGAGCCATTAGAGCCATTAGAGCCATCAGAACCGCAGGGCACTAAGCCGGGCGAATCAACCCTGTATCCTGCCAGCCGCATCTAGGGAGAAACTCGATGAAATTCCGCGCACTCGGACCGAATGGTCCAGAGGTCAGTCAGATTGCATTAGGCACCATGACCTGGGGCCAGCAAAACACCGAACAAGAAGCCCATTCTCAACTCGATGCGGCCTTGGCAGCGGGTGTGAATCTAATTGACACGGCAGAAATGTATCCAGTCCCACCCAAGCCCGACACTGCGGGGCGCACCGAAACGTTTATCGGGACATGGCTGGCCCAACGGCCCTCACGACGCGACCAAATCGTGTTGGCAACCAAAGCCGCGGGTCCGAGTCGAACCCCCACACGACCATCGCATATTCGCGATGGACGGCTGGCTTTTAATGCGACCAACCTGATCGAAGCCGTCAATGACAGTTTGCGTCGTCTACAGACCGATTACATTGATCTGTACCAATTGCACTGGCCCGATCGGAGCACTAATTGCTTTGGCCAGATGGGGTACGAGCATGTCGAAGGTGAGGAGACCGTCCCGATCGAAGAAACGCTGGACGCGCTCGGACAATTAATCCAGGCCGGCAAAATTCGACAAATCGGCGTATCGAATGAAACTCCCTGGGGCGTTGCGCGTTTTTTGCAGGCCGCTTCGCATCAAGGCAACTCTCCGCTGCCAAGGGTTGTCTCGATTCAGAATCCCTACAGTCTGGTTAATCGGATTTTTGAGATTGGCCTGGCCGAATTTGCGATGCGCGATGGCGTTGGCCTCCTGGCCTATTCGCCCCTGGCGTTTGGTTGGTTGAGTGGAAAATATTCTCAAGGGGCTCGTCCAGCCGGGGCACGGATTACGTTATTCGAGCGATTTTCGCGCTACAGCAGCCCGACGACACAGGCCGCTATCGCTGAATATGTCGATCTATTTCGGCGTCACGGAATCGATCCCGCGCAAGGGGCGCTGGCCTACGTGAATTCCCGCCCCTTTCTGACATCCAACATTATTGGCGCGACTTCACTCGAGCAGCTCGAAGCAAACATCGCCAGCATTGACTTGGAATTGCCACCTGAAGTGATTGCAGGAATCGAATCGATCCATCAGCGGATGCCGAACCCCGCGCCCTGATGTCAACTAAAAAGGCACTCCCCGAGGCGCTCCAGGCGCTGTTGCCCTTTGTTCGGCCGTATTGGAGGGCGGTTGCGCTGGCAATGCTTTTTCTTGGATTGGCAGCGATCTGTACTTTGGCCATCCCGCTTGCGCTACGGGATTTGGTGGATACCGCACTGGCGGCATTACCGGCTGATCGGCCGACGATCCTGCGCGAACGATTTGGGTGGCTGATGGGCATCAGTATCGCCACCGGACTCCTGACGTCCGCGCGCTTTTATATGGTGTCGTGGCTGGGTGAACGTGTGACGGCCGATCTGCGCGATGCGGTTTACGGGCATCTGTTGCGTCAGGATGCTTTATTTTTTGAATCACTTCCTACCGGGGACGTGCTGTCGCGACTAGTTGCTGATACGACTCTTGTGCAGAGCGTTGTGGGCTCTAGCCTGTCGATGGGCCTGCGTAACGCCGTGTTGTTTGTGGGTGGGATGGTGATGCTCATTCTGGCCAGCCCAATGATTTCGTTGTCGGTTCTGGGTGCGATTGGCGGTGTAGTACTTCCAGCGATGTTGATTGGCCGGCGGGTGCGGCGGTTATCGCGGGCGAGTCAGGATCGGGTGGCGGATGCTTCGGCGATGGCCGGTGAGACGCTTGGTGCGATTGCAATCGTGCAGGCGTTTGGCCAGGAGTCCCGCGAAGCGGACCGATTTGCCCAGGCGACGCAGCGCGCGTTTGCGACGGCGATTCGGCGCACCCGGGTACGCGCGGCCTTGACGGCGTTTGTCATCGTGGCGATTTTTGCGGCACTGGTTGGCGGGCTGTATCTGGGGACTCAAGCGGTCCTGCGCGGTGAGCTCGGCGCCGGAACGCTGGGCCAGTCGGTGATTTTGATTGCGATGGTCGCATCGAGTGCCGCCGTGCTCGCTGAAGTTTGGGGCGAACTTTTACGGGCGGCCGGTGCGATCGAGCGGTTGATTGAATGGCTGCAAACCCGCCCGAGCATCGTCTCGCCTGCGCACCCTGCGCGTTTACCGCTGGATCCCGAGGGTGGGTATCAAGGAGGCAATGCACGGGGCAATGCGGGGGGCCTGACCGTCGAATTTGACGCGGTGTCGTTCTGGTATCCATCGCGGCCGGCCACACCGGCGATGCAGTCCGTGTCATTGCGCCTGGAGCGCGGCGAAACAGTGGCGTTGGTGGGCCCATCCGGGGCCGGAAAATCGACCTTGTTGAAGCTTTTATTGCGTTTTTATGATCCATCGACCGGTGTGATTCGACTCGATGGGATCGCCACTCAGGACCTTGGGCTGGAAACCCTTCGGGCCTGCATGGCACTGGTCCCGCAGGAGCCGGTCATTTTTTCCGCGAACGCCAGCGAAAATATTCGTTATGGTCGCCCTGAGGCCACAGACGCGGAAGTCGAAGCGGCCGCTCGTGCAGCCCAGGCGCATGAGTTCATTGCGCGTTTACCGCAAGGCTATGCGACGCCCCTGGGCGAGCGCGGCGTGCGTCTTTCGGGCGGGCAGCGGCAGCGGATCGCCATTGCCCGCGCGATCATCCGCAATGCGCCCCTCCTACTGCTCGACGAGGCCACCAGTAGTCTGGATGCGGAAAATGAACGAGCGGTACAAAACGCCCTCGAAGCCGCCATGCAAGGACGCACGACCCTTGTCATCGCACATCGACTGGCGACCGTGCAACGCGCGAACCGGATCATCGTTCTCGATCAGGGGCAGGTGGTCGAGGCTGGAACCCACCTTGAACTGATCGCTCGCAATGGTTTGTACGCCCGCCTGGCTGAGTTACAGTTTGCTGCATAAAAAACCGAAAGGAGAACTCGGTGGGCGTCATTCTCGGAGCCATCGCGGATGATTTTACGGGCGCAACCGATCTCGCCGGAATGCTCGTTAAGCAGGGACTGCGTACGGTTCAGGTGATCGGTGTGCCGCAGGCTCCGGGGCTTGCATCGTGGACCCATGAAGTCGATGCCGTGGTCGTCGCACTCAAAACCCGAACTGCTCCCGTTGCGCAAGCCATTACGGATTCGCGCGCAGCGCTCGCGTGGTTGCAAGCCCAGGGCTGCACACGATTCGTCTCGAAAGTCTGCTCCACCTTTGATTCAACGCCTGCAGGCAATATTGGCCCAATTGCCGAGGCCTTGATGGACGATCTCGGGACGGAGCTTGCCCTGGTTTGCCCAGCCTTCCCAGCGAATGCCCGTACGGTTTATCGGGGGCATCTTTTTGTCGGTGATGCGCTTCTGTCAGAGACGGGCATGCGCGAGCATCCGCTTACCCCGATGACCGACGCTAATTTGGTCCGTGTATTGCAGGCGCAGTCGCGCCGCCCGGTCGCACTACTTGGGTGGCCGGTGGTAGCCCAGGGCCCTGCGGCCGTGGCGCAAGCGTTGACCGAATTGCGTGAGCAAGACGGCGGATTGGTGATTGCGGATGCGATCTCGGAGTCGGATTTGTTGACTCTGGGCCTGGGATGTGGCGACTGGCCCCTCACTGTGGCCGGGTCCGGATTGGCGATCGGCTTGGCCGCCCAACTCCGTGCGGCAGGAAGCCTTGGCACGGCGACCGGCACGCCGACCAGCGATTTCCCCGTGATTCGGGGCCCCGCCCTGGTGATTGCTGGAAGTTGTTCGATCGCCACCCAGGCGCAGGTCGAGCGGATGCGTGTGCACCACCCCGCGTGGCGTATTGATCCCGAGCGAGCAATACGCGACCCCGATGCACTCGTGTTGGAGGTCATTGAATGGGCAACGTCAAAACTGGGGTTGCAAATGGGGTCGCACCTCGGCGACGCCCCGATCCTGGTTTATTCAACCGCATCGGCCGATGAAGTCCGGGCAGCTCGGGGAGCCCGGGCGGTTCAGGATTATCGGGCTGGCCGCGAGACGGCGGCTGCTCATGGCGCTGGCGAAACAGAAAGTGTCGAGGAGGCCATCGAGACGGTGCTGGCCCGAATCACCCAGGCCCTGGTTGCACAAGGCGTGCGGCGCTTGATTATCGCGGGCGGTGAAACGAGCGGCGCCGTGGTCCGCGCGCTTGGCGTGCGGGCGTTGCGCATTGGCCCTGAAATATGCCCAGGGGTGCCCTGGACGGCGACGCTTGATCCGGCTGACGATGAACCGTACCCTGATGGGCCGAACCAATCTCCTCAACCGAAGCTACCGACCCTCGCGCTGGCACTCAAGTCTGGCAATTTTGGTGATCCGGACTTCTTTTTGAATGCCTGGTCGAAGCTGCCATGTTGAGCGCGAGCACTTCCGAGGAGATCCGACTGCGCGAACGCATCGCGACCCTGGGGCGATCACTCTTTGAGCGTGGGCTTACCGCGGGTTCGAGTGGCAATCTCAGCGCCCGTCTGCCCGACGGACGTTGGTTGATGACGCCCACCAACGCGTGCCTTGGGGAATTGGACCCTGCACGCCTGGCCCTACTCGATGCGCACGGTCAGGCCCTGGCTGGCGATCCGCCCTCGAAAGAGTTGACACTGCACCAAGCGATGTATGAAGCCCGCCCCAGAGCGCGCGCGATCGTGCACCTGCATGCAACCCATTCGGCCGCCATTTCTTGCCTGGATGGGCTCGACCCGGACGATTGTCTGCCCGCGCTCACACCGTACTTCGTCATGAAAATTGGGCGTCTGCCCTTGATTCCCTACCACCGACCAGGCGACCCCGCACTCGGGGGCGCGATTCGGGCCTTAGCGTGTCGGCACTGTGCCGTGCTATTGGCCAACCATGGGCCCGTGGTCTCGGGCGAGAGCCTCGAGGCGGCAACTTATGCAATTGAAGAGCTCGAGGAAACAGCCAAACTGGCGCTGCTGCTGCGGGGCTCACCGGTGCGCCCGCTGAATCCAGAGCAGATTCAGGATCTGCGCGACCGCTTCAACCTCGAGCCGTCATTCTGAATCAAGGAAACCCATGCCCCGTCTTGCTGCTAACCTGACAATGATGTTCAACGAGGTCGCGTTCGAAGAGCGATTCGAAGCGGCAGCGCGGGCCGGATTCCGCGCCGTCGAGTTCTTGTTTCCTTACGAATGGCCGAGTGCGCAGCTCGCGCAGTGGATGGCAAACGCGGGCGTTGAAAATGTCCTGTTCAACCTGCCGCCGGGGGACTGGAACAAGGGCGAACGGGGTCTGGCCGCTTTGCCTGGCCGGGAAATCGAGTTTCGCGACGGGTTTCGCAAGGCACTCGACTATGCGCAAGCGTTGGGAACCCCGCGCCTGCACGTGATGGCGGGACTCGTCCCCCCCGGGAGCGACACGGGCATTCGCGAGCGCATGCGCTCGACCTATCTTGAGAATTTGCGTTGGGCAGCCGACGAGGCCCTTCAAGCCAACCGGACGATTCTGATTGAGCCCATCAACCCGCGTGATATCCCGGGCTATTGGCTCAATCATCAACAAGACGCACTGGACGTGATCGCGCTCGTGGGTGCGCCCAACCTGCGGCTGCAGTTCGACCTTTATCACGCACAGATTGTGGAGGGGGATCTGACCCGACGCATCGAGCGCCAAGTGGGGGTCACGGGTCACGTGCAGATCGCGGGGGTTCCGGATCGTCACGAACCCGACATGGGCGAGCTATCCATTGCCCACCTTCTGGCCACGCTTGATCGCGTGGGTTACACGGGGTGGGTCGGCTGTGAATACCGCCCGCGCGGGCTCACCGAAGCGGGCCTGGGTTGGATTACGGCCGCGTCACCTGCGGCACGATTTTAGAACGGTCCCGAATTGAGAAGCCCAACGGAGGAGCCATGAACGTATTGATCACTGGTGCGGCCGGGTTTCTCGGCCAGCGTTTGGCGCGAGCCTTGTTACAGCGCGGCCATTTGCAATCGAGCGCAGGCATCGCTGAGCCGATTGACGAGCTCTGCTTGTTTGACGTCATCACCCCTGCTGCGGTGGAGGTGGATCCAGTGATGGATGCGGGGGCCAATTCCTCGGGTCGTCCGCAGCGCCAAAGTATCCCAATCCGAGTCCGCACGATCACCGGTGATATTCGCGACGACGCGCTTTTGCGGTCGGTGATTGACGCACGAACCACCGCGGTTTTTCATCTGTCGGCCATCGTCAGCGGAACCGCAGAAGCTGATTTTGATCTGGGCTGGTCAATTAATCTGGACGGTAGCCGGGCGCTTCTGGAAGCCTGTCGGCATTCGGGCGTGCACGCGCGAGTCGTCTTCACCAGCTCGGTCGCGGTGTACGGTGGCAAACTCCCGGCGCTCGTGACCGATCACACTCCACTTAACCCGCAATCGTCCTATGGCGCGCAAAAGGCGATGGGTGAACTGTTGCTGACGGATTACAACCGCAAAGGATTCGTCGATGGGCGGATTTTGCGATTGCCAACGATCAGTGTGCGCCCGGGGCGCCCAAACGGTGCCGCTTCGTCGTTTGCAAGCGGGATAATTCGCGAGCCACTGGCCGGGGAGCCCGCCCGGTGTCCGGTGGACGCGCAGACGCCGCTTTGGTTGCTATCGCCCGCACGTGCCATCGAAGCACTCGTGCACGGGTACGAACTGCCCACCGAGGCCATTGGCATCGCTCGAGCCATCAATTTGGCCGGCCTGAGTCTGACGGCGGATGAGATGGCGCAGGCGCTGACCCGTGTCGCGGGCACTGAAGTTGCCGCTCGGATCGAATGGCGGCCCGACGAGCGCGTGGAACGGATCGTCGCCAGCTGGCCGGCCGCGTGGGATACGAGTCGGGCGCTTGAACTAGGGTTTAAGCCCGACGCAGATTTTGATTCGGTGATTCGGGCCTATCAATCCGAAATGTAAATAAACAGGGAACGAACTCTGGGCGAACTCTGAGAGAGATCCGGGAGAACTCCGGCCAAACTGGCAGCGCACGGGCGCCGCCCTAGACCGTCAGTAAGAGTTTCCCGGAACCCGACCCGTCCTCTACCTCGAGCATGCGGATCGGAAAATTCCAGAGCTTTTTAACGTGTCGCATCACGCGGGTGGCGGCCTCGGTGTCGAGTTGTCGCCCGTTGACCGGACGGTAGCGCAAGGTCAGAGCGCGGGTATTGGCGCGGGCGTAATCGAAGACTTCGATTTCTGGAACGGCATGTTCGAGTTGGTAATGCTGCGCAAGCGCTGAGCGGACCTCAGAAAACCCCTCGCGGTCCTGCACGGCATTGACCGTCCACTCAGTCGAACCCGTTGCAGCAGAAAATGCGAATAACTTGAGATCGCGAACCACTCGGGGTGTGAGAAATTGCAATAAAAAAGAATCATCGCGGTATTGAGAAACAGCCTCGCTGACCACCTCACGCAGCGGTCGACCTGCAATTTCGGGCATCAGGAGCGCATCCTGCGAATCAGGGCGTTCGCAGATCCGACGCAAATCGTTAAAAATGGCGAAGCCAAGTGCGTAGGGATTCAGGCCACTATAAGGGGCTTGGCGGATCACCGAGGTGTGCGACTCCATGGTCTCGAGGAAGTTGGAGTCCGACAGCTGTCCCGCCTCGTGCAGTGCATGCAACAAGGTGTAATGCGTGAAGGATGCGAATCCTTCGTTCAAGACCTTGGTTAATCGCTGTGGATGAAAATATTCGGCAAATTTACGAACGATCCGAACCAATTCCCGTTGCCAGGGCTCAAGGCTCGGCGAATGTTTCTCGATGAAATACAGCAGGTTGTCCTGCGGCTCGGCCGGGAATCGATCGGGTTTGGCAAATAACGCAGGTTCGGTCAGTGGCGTCGGCCGAAGGCTGGCGAGTTCATGCTGAGCGTTGGCCGCCATCGCGGCCCGCATGCGTTCGGACTGTGCTTCGCGTTCACGTTTGGAATCGAGTCGACTGGGGCGCTGGTATCGATCGATCCCATGATCTTGCAGGGCATGCGCGGCGTCGAGCGTTTCTTCGACCCGATCGATGCCATAACGTTCCTCACATCGGCGTACATAGTCGCGGGCAAATACGCAGTAATCGAGAATGGCATCCGCGTGCGATCTTTCTTTAAATAAATAATTATTCGAAAAAACAGCATTGTGACCAAAGCAAGCATGAGCGATCACGAGCACCTGCATGGCCAGTGTGTTGGTTTCCATCAGATAAGCGATCGCGGGCCGCGTGTTGAGAACGATCTCGTAGGCTAGCGGCGAGCGGCCAGCCAGGTAGTTGCGTTGCGAACTCAGAAACGACTTGCCGAAGCTCCAGTGCCCATAGTGCACGGGCAATCCGACGGCGGCGACCGCATCGAGCATTTGCTCCGCGCAGATGACTTCGAGTTGATTTTCGTAAAGCGGAAGTCCGAAAATCCGCTCGAAATGTTCCGCGCAGTCATCGTAGGCACGCTCAAGGTCGGAGAAGACCCATTCCGATCCGGTCAGCATGGCAAAAACAACGCTCTAAAGGCCGGGTAGACCTGGTCTCGGGTGGCTGCGTGCGCCATGCTGAAATTCGGTCCGTCCATCACGCCGCGGTAGTTGCGCGCCAAGGTACTGTTTTCCTCGTTGCCGACCCCAAGGTAAACCGCAAAACGTAGGCGTTCGCGCAAGTGTTCAACCAGAAATTGGGCCGAGCGCGCGCCATCATCGCCAAACGCATCGCCGTCGCTGGCTTGGGCGAGATAAAGGTTCCATTGGGCGGGTGCGTAGCGGTTGGCGATCTCAGAAACCTTTTGAAGCCCCGCCAAGACCCGTGTGCCGCCCGATTTGGTGCCGTGGAAAAACTCTCGCTCATCACACTCTTCAGCATCATCGGTGTGGCGCACAAACACGAGCTCGATTCGATCGTATTTTCGTTCTAAAAACAAATAAAGTAATAAAAAGAATCGTTTTGCGATGTCTTTTAGATCTTCGTCCATGGAGGATGAAACATCCATCAGGCAAATCATGACTGCGGCCGTCCTGGGCAGTTGAAACGGCACGCTGGCCCGGTATCGGAGATCGAGCTCATCCAGAAAGGGTAGGGTTCGGAGTCGGTTTTCGAGGGTCTCAAGGTGGGCCTTAAGCGCGTCTGCCTCATCGGGGGCTTGCGCGGGAAGGGGCGCCTGTTCGAGCGTCTCGAGTCGGACCCGAGCCACCCGGAGTTGTTCGCGCAAAGAACCCGCTAGCGCAATTCGTCGTGCCAACGAGGTCTTCATGGTTCGGGGTACGGCAAGCGTTCCGGGGACCCCCTGGCGGGTGTAGCCCGCCCGGCGCATCCGCGTCTCGGTCATATCGGCCTGTTGGGTTCGCAGGAGACGAGGCAGTTCAAGGTCATCGAACAGAATGGCCAGGTACTCATCGCGGGTCAGGGCGAAACGAAAGACATCCTCCGAGTCGCCCTCGCCGGGTTCGTGACCCCCTGGACCCTGGCTACCCGCTGGCGGCTTTCGGGGGATCTTTTGGCCTCGAGTAAAGCGATCGTTACCCGGCAGCACACGCGACTCAGCGCCACTGCCGGCGCGGTGGCGAAACCGGGGCTCGGAGATATCGTTGGGCGACAGCTCGACCTCGGCGCCCTGAGTCGAATCTCGAATCGATCGCTGTTTGGCCAGGTCGGCCACTTTGGTGCGCAACAAGCCCTTAAATCGCCGGAGGAATCGCGCCCGGTTATCGGCCGATTTGTCGCGACCCCGGTGGCGGGCATCGATGAGCGTACTCATGGGATTCCTTGTGCCGAGGGTGTGTTGGTTCTAGTTCTTTCGCGCAAGCATCCACCATTCCACCAGCCGTCGAATTTGCCGGGGGGTGTAGCCGCGCGCGCCCATTCGCTCGACAAATGCGCGATGCTTTTCTTCATCCGACTGGTTGCCCTTAGAGGCAAAGCTCACGACCGGCAGGATGTCGTCGGTGGCTGCGAACATCCGTTTTTCGATCACTTCGCGCAGCTTCTCGTAAGTCGTCCAGGCCGGTGCCTGGCCGCCGATGCGGGCGCGGGCTCGGAGGACAAAGTTAACGACCTCGTGGCGGAAGTCCCGGGGATTGCTGATTCCGGCGGGCTTTTCAATTTTTTCCAATTCCACATTGAGCGCACCGCGGTCAAAGGCGACACCGGTGCTTGGATCGACAAAGGGCTCATCCTGAATCCAGTGGTCAGCGAAGAGGACGTAGCGGTCAAATAGCGCCTGACCGTAGTCGGCATAGCTCTCGAGGTAGGAAGTCTGGATTTCTTTCTGGGCGAATTCGAGGTAGCGCGGCACCAGCCAACCCTTGAGGTGCGCAAGCGCGGTTTTTTTGGCGTCTTCAGACCAATCTTCGCGGCCGATGCGCTCCTCGAGCGCGAGCATTAAAGAGACCGGGTCAGCAGCCGTTTCGCCGGGGTCCCGGTCAAACACGGAGCT
>RFVZ01000070.1 GCA_009922405.1 Betaproteobacteria bacterium | reverse complement strand
CACGCCCCCCAGCTGCCCGGGCCAACTCGCGCGCCATGTACATATCAGCTGCCGTTTTGGGAAATGACACCGCAATGAAGTCAGCATCAAACGCGACGGCCACCCGGATGTCGTCCATGTCCTTTGAGGTCAGCGCCGGCGCAGACAGTCCCCCGCCCTGACGGTTAATTCCTTTACGGTTCGACAGCGTCCCGTTTTGCAACACCGTACAGTGAATGGTGTGGCTGCCGACCTGATCCACTCGCATCTTCATGCGACCGTCGTCGAGCAACAAAATGTCACCCGCGTTGACGTCTTCAATGAGTTCGGGATAGTCGAGTCCAACCCGGCCCTGATCGCCGAGGGTGCATTCAATGTCGAATACAAACCCGTCGCCCTCGCGCAGTTCGATCCGACCCTCCGCGAATTTTCCGATCCGGATCTTTGGGCCCTGAAGGTCGGCCAGGATTCCAACGTCGCGCCCAAGACCCGCCGCAAGACGCCGAACAAGCGCGACGCGCGCCGTATGCTCTTCGGCAGTTCCGTGAGAAAAGTTCATCCGAACCACGTTGACCCCGGCAGCCAGAACCCGCTCAAGAACTTCCGGATCGGCAGTGGCGGGACCAAGGGTCGCGACTATTTTGGTCGCGCGATGCGTTGACATTTGCAAAACTCCCAAGCAAAGGCGGGCAACAAGACCTAATAAGTGGTGGCAGTTTAGCGCCATCCATGACCCCCGAAGATCCAAAGGGCGGCAAGTAACTCCAACCCGCAGGTCTCTCAGGATCGGGGCTTGCTGACCACCCTGTTGATGCCACCCAACTGAGCCCACGCCTGTGCCCGATACCGACCGCAGCCGCTACGCCACGTCCCACTTCGAGCCCCCCGAGCCGCACCCCTCGTCAGGCGCTCACCGACGCGGCTCTGCCGAAACCATTCGACAGTTACTCGCTCAGGCGCGCAGTCTCGCCAGCGCCAACCCGAGCGAAACCAGACGCCACACCGAAGCGCTGGCTGGCCTCATTGGCGCGGAATTCTGTGCGGGCCACGAATGCGCATTGCGAGGTGCCTTGGCCGAACTCAGTGCGCCAATGCGCACAGGCCAGGCGTCCCCCGATGCCAAGGCAGCACCCCAATCCGACTCCAGACGCGACCGCCAGGCCCTGGACCTCCTGCTCAGCATTGCTGATGACTTTGCTTGCCGCGCTCAATGCCCCAGTTGCCAGCCCAATGAACGTCGTCGCCCCATGCGCTCGGTGTACGCATTCCCGATGGCCATTTCAGGTCCATTTCACTACCGCATCAATGACGAAGCCCGCCTTGAATTGACCCATTCGCTGACGGCGGCGCTGACCCCATCGCTGACCACTTCGCCGCCCCGCGAACCGCTGGAGCCGCCACCGGGGCTGCTCGTTCTGCCGGGGCTCGTCCCTGCCCGAACCCTGACCGGCCTGCGCTGGTTACCGATGTTGCACCTGATCCAGGCCGTGGCGGACGGCGTCAATGTGCTTGAACAAATCGCCGGCGCAGGGTCCGAGCCATCGCCCAATGCGGGCCCGTGGGAATTGCGCTTTCTGGTGATGGTCGTTGACCAACCCAGTAACACCCCAACACCCGGAGCGTCAGGTCCAACGCTTGAACAACTTCGGGGTCGGCTCGAACCCATCCTGAGACGCCATCTTCGGGTTCCCGTCGAATTACTCGATATCCCGCGGGTTGCATTCGTCTCCCTTCAAAGTGGTGTGATTTGCTGGCTTGTTCGAAATCTTGCAGAGCGACGCGATCGCTTGATTGCAGCTGGCCGAAAGGCCGACGAACTCCAGGCCCGCACCGCGACGGCGCTAACCCCTCGCGGGGGCTTGCGCGTCGAAATACTCGATGACGACGGTATCACGCTCGCCGATACCGAATTTCCCACCGACGGCATCGAGCAACCCCAGGAACTGATCGCCTTAATGGGATCCGGATTAAGGTCTCTGGGCTTCCGACTGGCGCAACAAACAGCCCCGCACAGCGGATGATCAGGCGCGAGCTTCCAGCGCTGCAACCGCTGGAAGAGCGCGCCCCTCCAGAAATTCAAGAAAAGCGCCCCCGCCCGTAGAGATGTATCCCACCTGACGGGAAATTCCAAACTTCGCAATCGCCGCCAGCGTATCGCCCCCACCGGCAATCGAAAACGCGGTCGAATGCGCAATTGCGGCGGCCAGCAAACGAGTCCCCCCCGCGAACTGATCGTACTCAAAAACCCCGAGCGGACCATTCCAGACGATCGTCCCAGCTTCTGCAACGATTTGCGCGAGACGTACGGTCGATTTGGGCCCGATATCCAAAATCCGGTCCTGAGCCCCAACCTGTTCGACTGGTACATGCTTAGCGGGAGCATCTGCCGCGAATTCCTGAGCTACCACGACATCCACCGGGAGCGGGACGTCCGCACCGCGCGCTTTCATTTCGTCCATGATGGCGCGCGCCTCGCTCACTAGATCCGGCTCGGCCAATGAGCGGCCAATGTTGACGCCCTGCGCCAGCAAGAAGGTATTGGCGATACCGCCACCCACAATCAACTGATCGACCTGTCGTGACAAGGTGCGCAGCAACGTGAGTTTTGTTGACACCTTACTGCCCGCCACGATCGCGACCATTGGCTTGGCAGGCGTTGACAGTGCACGGCCCAGTGCGTCCAGTTCGCCTGCCAACAATGGGCCTGCGCAGGCAATCGGAGCGACCAGTGCGAGTCCGTGGGTGGTGACCTCGGCTCGGTGCGCGGTTCCGAACGCATCATTAACATACACGTCGCATAAGGACGCAATACGTGAGGCCAGCGCCGGGTCATTCTTTTTCTCGCCCTGATTACATCGGCAATTCTCAAGGAGAACGACCTCCCCAGGCTTGACCGAGAACGGGGGTGGAGCGCTTTCGGAGGTGGGAACCCAATCCGAGATCAACCGAACTTCGCAGCCAAGGAGTTCGCTCAACCGCTGTGCAACCGGTGCGAGCGAATCTTCGCGACGCACTTCACCTTCGACCGGGCGGCCGAGATGGGAAGTCACCATGACTGCAGCGCCGGCATCGATCGCAAGTCGAATCCCCGGTACCGAGGCTCGAATCCGGGTGTCATCGGTAATTGCACCGTCGTCATTGAGCGGAATGTTGAGGTCGGCACGGATAAAGACCCGTTTCCCGGCCAGTTCCTGATCGACAAGGCGTTTGAACTTCATCTGGCCGGGTCTCTTAGGATTCGTTAAGCAGCAGCCATCAACGCGACGGCGGTATCGAGCATTCGGTTACTGAATCCCCATTCGTTGTCATACCAGCTCGACACCTTCACAAGACGCCCATTGACCTTGGTGAGTGTCGAATCGAAGGTGCTTGAATGCGCATCGTGATTGAAGTCCACCGACACCAGCGGCAACTCGTTGTAGGCAAGGATCCCCTTTAACGAGCCTTCAGAAGCCGCTTTCATGACGGCGTTGACTTCGGCGACGCTGGTATCGCGTGAAGCAATGAATGACAGGTCAACGATCGACACATTGATGGTTGGCACACGGATCGCATATCCGTCGAGGCGTCCGTTAAGTTCCGGAAGCACCAAACCGACCGCGGCAGCCGCACCCGTTTTGGTCGGAATCATCGACATCGTTGCGCTGCGCGCACGCCGAAGGTCCTCGTGATAAACGTCGGTCAATACCTGATCATTCGTGTATGCATGCACGGTGGTCATCAAACCGCTCTCGAGACCGATCGCGTCATGCAACGGCTTTACTAAAGGCGCCAGACAATTGGTCGTGCACGACGCATTGGAAATCACGGTGTGGCTGGATTTCAGTACGTTCTGGTTGATGCCGTAAACGATCGTGGCGTCAACATCTGCCCCACCCGGCGCCGAAATAATCACTTTTCGGGCACCACCCTGCAGGTGGGCGGAGGCCTTCGCCTTGGTCGTAAAAAACCCGGTGCACTCCAACACCGCATCCACGCCCAAATCGCCCCAGGGCAATGCGGCTGGGTTTCGGTCAGCCAAAACCCGAATGCGGTCGCCATTCACGACCATGCTATCGCCCTCGACGTTAACCGTTCCTGAAAAACGGCCGTGGGCAGTGTCGTAGCGCGTGAGGTGCGCGTTGGTCTGCGCATCGCCAAGGTCGTTGATGGCGACAATCTCGATAGGGTGGGATTTACCACCCTCGTAATGCGCCCGCAGAATGTTCCGGCCAATGCGGCCGTAGCCATTAATTGCAATCCGAATCGTCATCAACACACCTCTTTAAAACCAAGCCAATCAGTTTAGCATCGGGGATTTTGCAGGATGACAGTCTGATGAAGCCCCGATTTCTGCTCAGTCCAGACCAACTCGTAGCCTCGGCCCGGGTCGAACTCCCCGCCGAGGCTGCGCATCATGCCGTGCGCGTCCTTCGACTCGGAGCGGGGGCCGTGCTTGAAATCTTTGACGGTGCAGGGCGGCGGGCAACGGCCACTGTCTTGAGTACGGATCGAGATCGCTGCACGGTTGAAATTGACGCAGCCATCCTTTCCAGCGTCACCAAATCCTTGCTCCAAATCACGCTACTACAGGGGATCGCGGCAGCGGACCGGATGGATTGGATCATCGAAAAATCCATTGAGCTTGGCGTCGACCGCGTGGTGCCGATGATGGCCCAACGCAGTACCGTTAAACTCGACGCCGACAGGGCGAAGAAGCGCCACCTGCACTGGCAGCGCATTGCGGTGGCGGCCTGCATGCAATGCGGGCAGGATCAACTACCGACGGTCGACTCGCCGTTGCCCGCGCGGACCGCGTTTGCAGAGTTCGCCGAATTTGCCGAATTTGTCCATCATCCCGCCGGCTTGAGCCAGCGGCTGATCCTCGATCCGCTGGCGCCGGATTCCCTGGTTCAAACCGTTAGATCGCTCATGACCGACGATTTGGCGACCAATCACACAACCAATCTTGCTGACCGCAGCAGCTGGGTTCTGGCCGTCGGGCCGGAGTCAGGATTTGATCTGGACGAGATTGAGGCCGCCAAGCGGGCTGGATTCAAGCCGGTTCGGATGGGCCCCCGAGTATTACGCACTGAGACCGCGGGGCCGGCGGCGATCGCAGCGCTGCAAACTCTATGCGGGGATTTCTGACGCGCGGTTGACCGAATAAAACACGCGGAAGGCGATATCCGCATCAAAGAAGTGATCCCCCGCGTCCCGGAACACGTCGAGCAAGGCTTCGCGGTCCTTACGGGAATATCCGGGGCACTCGGGCAAGTGCTGCAGTAGAACGACAAACCCCGGGGGGTCGGCGTCTCCAGGCGACAATTCGATCAGGCAGGCTAATAAGACTTGCAGATCTGCACCAAAGGGCTTGGCAAGGCCAAAGCCCGCAGCGATCGCGGCACAAACCGCAGGCCCATCCCGGCAGGGCGCGCAATCTGCCTCGAGCAGGCGTTGGCCCGACCGCTGAATCGCCCGCCGCAACTCCACCAAATCGTAGGCCCCCAGCGGGAGCATGGCCTGAAGCGGAAGGTTGCTAAATGCGGTCATCACCGTCCTTTCGTTATACGACTGGATTTAGTCGCCCAACGATCGCGCCTCCGAACAATCAACAACTGCCCAGGCGGTCATATTGATCAGACGCCGCACCGTCGCAGAGGGCGTCAGAACATGAACCGGGCGCGCAGCACCGAGCAGCACCGGGCCGATGGTCACGTTGTTACCAGCCGCCGTCTTGAGCAGATTGAACGCAATGTTGGCGGAATCCAGGTTGGGCATGACGAGCAGGTTCGCCTCACCCGACAGCGTCGCAGACGCCATCGAACGCCGCAATTGAGGATCGAGAGCGGCGTCGCCATGCATCTCGCCATCCACTTCGAGCCACGGCGCCCGCAACCGGACAAGGTCTCGTGCCGCCCGCATCTTCCGCGCAGAGGGTGAGTTACTCGTCCCAAAATGTGAGTGCGACAACAACGCGGCCTTTGGTTGAGTCCCGAAGCGGCGCATCTCCTCGGCTGCCAGGATTGTGATCTCAGCAATCTGCTCTGCAGTCGGATCATCGTTGACATGCGTATCAACTAAGGTCAGCGTCCGCTCGGGAAGTATCAGCGTGCTCATGGCCGCAAAAACCGACGCGCCGGGTCTGCGGCCGATGACCTGTTCAATGTACTGCAGATGCTGATCGGTGGTCCCAAAGGTTCCACAGAGCATGCCGTCGGCGTCCCCCTTATGGACCATCATGCAACCGATCAGAGTATGCCGGCGACGCATTTCAATTTTGGCGTACTGCTCGCTGACGCCCTTGCGCTCGGTCAACTGCAAATAAGCTTGCCAATAGCTTCGATAGCGATCATCCAATTCAGGATTGACGATCTCAAAATCCTGACCGGGCCGAATCCGCAAGCCCGCCCGCTCGAGGCGTTTCTCAATCACCGAGGGGCGGCCCACCAGGATCGGCCGCGCGAGCTGCTCGTCGACGACGATTTGTACCGCCCGCAAGATCCGCTCGTCCTCGCCCTCGCAATACACAATGCGCTGAAGCTTCTTCAACCGCTTGGCAGCGGCGAAGATCGGCTTCATGAAATTGCCGGAGTGATACACAAACTGCTCGAGCTGAGCCTGATAGGCCTGCCAGTCTTTAATTGGTCGCTTAGCGACCCCACTCTCCATCGCGGCGCGCGCCACTGCAGGCGCGATTGTGACAATCAGCCGAGGGTCAAACGGCTTGGGAATCAAATAATTGGGCCCAAACTGCGTCGATTCCGCCCCGCCGTAAGCCGCTGTTACAACATCACTGGCTTCGGCCTTTGCCAGACCAGCGACGGCACGAACGGCCGCAATTTCCATTTCGCGCGTAATCGTGGTCGCGCCGACATCGAGTGCCCCCCGGAAAATGAACGGGAAGCACAGGACATTATTAACCTGATTGGGATAATCACTGCGTCCGGTCGCAACAATCGCATCGTCACGCACCGCGTGAACCGCCTCGGGCAGGATTTCTGGATCGGGGTTGGCCAGCGCCAGAATCAAGGGACGCGGTGCCATCCGGGCCACCATCTCGGGTTTGAGGACGCCCCCGGCGGAAAGCCCCAGGAAAACATCCGCGTCATCAATCACCTGGGAAAGATGCCGCGCATCGGTCTGCTGAGCGAAACGGGACTTGTCCGGATCCATCAACTCGGTTCTTCCCTCGTAGACCACGCCCGCCAGATCGGTGACCCAGATGTGATGCAACGGGAATCCGAGATCAACCAAGAGATCCAGGCAAGCCAGGGCAGCCGCACCCGCGCCGCTGACAACCAGCTTGCACTCCTGGAGCGATTTGCCGAGCACTTCAAGCCCGTTGAGAATCGCCGCGCCAACGACGATCGCGGTGCCATGCTGATCATCATGGAAGACCGGAATCTTCATGCGCTCGCGCAACTTTCGCTCGACATAAAAGCAGTCTGGGGCCTTGATGTCCTCGAGATTGACGCCCCCGAACGTTGGTTCGAGCGCGGCGATCAGATCCACCAGGCGATCAAGATTTTTTTCATCGACCTCGAGATCAAACACGTCGATCCCGGCAAACTTCTTGAACAGAACCGCCTTGCCTTCCATGACCGGTTTAGCCGCCAGGGGGCCGATGTCGCCCAAACCGAGGACCGCAGTCCCATTGGTAATGACGGCTACCAGGTTGCCGCGAGCGGTGTAGCGAAACACATTGGCAGGGTCTGCAACGATCTCTTCACAGGCGGCTGCGACACCCGGTGAGTACGCGAGCGCAAGATCGCGCTGATTGATCAACTGCTTGGTCGGCGTGACCGAAATCTTACCGGGCTGGCCACGCTCGTGAAACTCGAGGGCGGCTTTTCTGAGTTGAGGGTCCATCAGGTCATTGTAACCACAGGAACCTGCGCATGCGCTCAACCGCCTCTTGCAATTGCTCCAGTGAGGTCGCGTAAGAAACCCTCAACCAGTACGAGGGATTCTCCGCACTAAAATCGGTGCCCGGCACGAGGGATACCCCCGCCTCGTCGAGCAATCGGTCGGCCAGTGTCACCGCGTCGATTCCGAAACGCTCGCAGTTCACCCAGACATAAAACGCACCGTCGGGTTCGACCGGAATATCAAAACCCAGACCGCGTAGTGCAGGCACCAGCCAGTCTCGGCGCGCCCGGAACACATCGCGGCGCCGATCGAACTCCGCCATCGCTTCCGGCGTAAAACAGGCCAGTGCGGCGTGCTGGGCCAGCGCCGACGCGCAGATGTACAGGTTTTGGGCGAGGCGCTCGAACGCGGGCACCCAATCGGGCGGAACCACTAACCACCCCAAGCGCCACCCGGTCATGTGGAAAAACTTCGAAAAGCTATTCGCGACCACCATCTCGCTGCCGAGTTCGAGCACTGTCCGGGGGTTCGCGTCATAACTGAGCCCGAGATAGATCTCATCGATCAGAGCAAAACCGGAACGAGCCCGAATCACCTTAAGCATCGATTTGAGTTCGGCAAACGGCATCGAGGTGCCGGTTGGATTGGCCGGGGTCGCGGCCAGTACCCCTCGGGTTTCGGGGCCCCAATGACGATCAACCAAGTCTGCCGTCAATTGAAAGCGGGTTTCGGCACCAACCTTGATCGACCGTGCGATACCGTCGTGGGCAGCGACAAAATTTCGATTGCAGGGGTAGGTCGGATCGGCCATCAGCACCTCGGCACCGGGATCGACCAACGCAGCACAGGCCAGATTCAGGGCAGCGGAAGCACCCGCTGTCACCACGATCCGTTCAGGCGCCACGTTGACCTGCCAGCGCTCGGCGTAGTGGGTCGAGATCGCCTCGCGCAATCGCGATGTGCCCAAGGCCGCCGTGTACTGGGTAATTCCGCCGCGTGCGGCACTCTCCAATGCGGCGATCACGGGCTCGGGCGCGGTGAAGTCCGGTTCCCCGATGGATAAATGAACGATCGAGCGGCCCTGTGCCTCCAACGCAACCGCCCGCTTAACCAGCTCCATCACGCGGAAGGGTTCAATGCGGTCGGTACGTTTTGCCAACGCGGCTCGCGAGATCGAACCCAGGCAGGTTGAGGCTGGGGAGAAGCCGCTCACTGGGATTTCAGCTTCCGGCGCGAGGTCGGTCGATGGCTGGCGGAGATTCGAGGCTCAGTTGTGGCGGAGCGGATTGGGCAGGCTGGGCAGGCGCTGCAGGCTGGGCAGGCGCTGCAGGCTGGACCGGCGGCACAGACTGACCCTTTGCCACGGGGCTAACCGAGGTGGCGGGCGCGCGTCCTGCCGCCACCGCCGCGAACTTCGCCCGCTCGGCCAGCACTTTGCTGCCGTAGCCTCCGTCATTCCCATTGCCCGCGGCACCTACGTAACCCTTCAGCCCCCCCTCGGCAGACCCAGCATTGATGATGTATTCCTTCAGAATCTGGGTCCCAACCCGAATGTTTGCGATCGGATCAAAAGCTGCCGCGATTCCGCCAAACGGTTCAAACCGGCGCGCATGCACCCGAGTGACCACCTGCATCAAGCCCTGTGCACCTCGGGCGCTTTTCGCCTTCGAGTCAAAACGCGACTCGATCGACATCACGGCCAGAACGAGGTGCGGATCAATCTTGGCATCGCGGGCGGCCCGGTAGGCATTCACCACGATTGGACCTGCTTGGTCCGCTGCGACCTGATACGTCCGAGTAATAAAGTCGACCACGTGGTGCTGCTCTTTGGAGAGCACTGGTGTCGCAGGCGCGGGGCCCGGCGTGACGGTCGGGGAGGGTTCGGTCGCCTTCAGGGGCTCAGCCGACGCTTCAGGCGCCAACTGCACCGTCGGTACACTGATGGTCGTTTCGGCGAGAAGTGGCTGACCGGCAACTGGAATGGGCGACGGGTTGGGGGGCGGCATCAACGGTGGCAAGGGCACGAGCCCAAGCAGAAGCCCCACCACAAGTGGCGCCATCATTTCAGCCCAACAGGCAAAACCTGAACGCTCTGCCTGCTCCGGCAAACGGTCTTTCGCGATCCTCAGATCACGCATCCATTACTCTCTTTTACGAACGCGGGGCGGCAAGGGTAAGCAACGACTCCCCTGTGTGTCAACCATTGGGGTCAGCATGCGAGAATGATTCGATGCGATATCAAGACCTACGCGATTTCATCGCCCAGCTCGAACGCCGGGGCGAATTACGCCGGATCACCACTGCGGTTTCCCCTCATCTGGAGATGACCGAATTCTCCGACAGGGTCCTTCGCAGCGGTGGGCCAGCCCTGCTTTTTGAGCAGCCCCAGGACGCCAGTGGTCGGCAGTGGAGTATGCCCGTATTGACGAATTTGTTCGGCACAGCGCATCGGGTTGCATTAGGGATGGGCGAGGAATCCGTCGAAGCCCTGCGCGAAGTCGGAAAGCTTCTGGCCTACTTGAAAGAGCCCGACCCGCCTCGCGGCCTGAAGGACGCCTGGGAAAAACTCCCCGTGCTGCGCCAGGTGCTCAGCATGGCACCCAAGATCGTTTCTGATGCCCCCTGGCGGTCGAACGTTTTTGAGGGTGACCAAGTTGATCTCGGACGCTTACCCATTCAGCACTGTTGGCCCGGCGACGCGGCGCCTCTAATCACCTGGGGCTTGGTGGTCACGCGTGGACCCCATCGAACCCGCCAAAATCTCGGGATCTACCGGCAACAAGTGATTGGCCCGCGGCAGACCATCATGCGCTGGCTCGCCCATCGTGGCGGCGCACTCGATTTTAGAGATCATGCGCAGGCGCATCCGGGAACGCCCTTTCCGCTCGTGACCGTGTTGGGCGCCGACCCAGCAACGATCCTGGGTGCAGTCACGCCCGTGCCTGATTCGCTCTCGGAGTATCAATTCGCGGGGCTTCTCCGAGGCTCACGCACCGAACT
>RFVZ01000069.1 GCA_009922405.1 Betaproteobacteria bacterium | reverse complement strand
CAATTCCCCCGCAAAGTTGTCACTGTTTTATAACACTCGGATTTGACGAAACGATGAACCCCCCCAGACTGCGCGACCGACTCTTTCTCCAGGAAGATCTGAACTTTCTGCTGACCAACCGAATTCCGAGGATTCTGCTCACGCGGCTGATGGGACGCTACAGCGCAATCAAGAGTCCGCTGCTGACCCGATTCTCGATTGCGGTCTGGCGCATGTTTACCGATCTCGATCTGTCGGAAGCCCGCCAGCAAAAGTTCGAGAGTTTGCGCGAATGCTTTATTCGCGAACTCAAGCCAGGGGCCAGAACCGTCGACCTGGATTCACAATTGTTGACAAGCCCTTGCGACGCGATCGTGGGCGCGTGCGGGACTGTTGAGGGCGTCGACGTTTTCCAGGCCAAGGGCTATCCATACTCGATTCGTGAACTGTTTGGTCCATCGCAGGACATCACTCCTTTCACCGATGGCACCTATGTCACCCTGCGTTTGACTTCCGCGATGTATCACCGGTTTCACGCGCCCTATGACGGGCAACTCGATCACGTGACCTACATTAGTGGGGACGTTTGGAACGTCAACCCGATCGCCCTCAAACGCGTCGAACGTTTGTTCTGTAAGAACGAGCGCGCGGTGCTTCGGACCCGCGTCGGCGTGGCCCAATATCCATTAGCGCTCGTTCCGGTGGCGGCGGTTCTGGTCGCCAGCATCCGCCTTCACGCCATGAATGTCCTGATGCACCTCGGTTGGTCAGGCCCCCATGAGATTCCCAGCGCACAGTCCTTTAAAAAAGGGGAAGAACTCGGCTGGTTCGAGCATGGTTCGACCATCATCGTGTTCGCGCCCAAGGGGTTTCAACTCGCTGCAGGCATCACCTCAGGCCAACGGATTCGAATGGGACAGCCACTGATGCATCTCCCGGATTGATGGGGTGAAAAAACGATGCGAAAAGTCGACAAATTTCTCGACGAAATCTTTTTGTCATGATGCCGTCAAAGGGGATCCGTTTAATAGTGCAAACGAACACCGGGAGCCGGTATGAATGCACCTCTCGCTCAGCCTCTGTTCAAGGATTTGATGGCTCACGAGTTCGTGTCTGCGCAATTGGCGCAAGGCATTCTCGCAACGCCCCCCGCTGACGAACAATCTTCGCTATCTGACCGTGACGGCTCGCCGCCTCCAAAGAAACTACGGGCGGCCTTTCTCTCAGACATACACCTCGGAACGGCGGGTTGTCAGGCCGAAGCGCTCCTTTTGTTCTTGCGTGACTACGAAGCCGAAACCATTTATCTGGTGGGCGACATCGTCGATGCCTGGGCCCTGAAACGGCGCTGGTTCTGGCCACAGGCCCACAACGATGTGATCCAAAAGCTGTTGCGCAAAGCGCGTAAAGGCACTCGGGTCGTCTACGTCCCGGGTAACCATGACGAATCGGCCCGACAATTTGGTGGACTCGCCTTCGGTGGGATTGAAGTCCTCACTGAGACGGTCCACGTGACAGCCGACGGCCGACGCTTGTGGGTCGTGCATGGCGACGAATTTGACGGTGTCATGCGCCATGCGCGCTGGCTTGCGCATCTCGGAGATCGTGCCTACACCTTCTCGCTGTGGCTCAACCGGCACTACAACCGCCTGCGCAGCTACCTGGGTCAACCCTACTGGTCGCTATCGCAGTACCTCAAGCACAAGGTCAAGAACGCGGTCTCGTTCATTTCTGACTTTGAGCAGGCCTTAGCGGGCGAGGCTCGTCGTCGCGGATTTGACGGCGTGGTTTGTGGACACATCCATCGCTCAGCGATTCACGACCTGGACGGTATCCTTTACTGCAATGATGGTGACTGGGTCGAGAGCCTGACGGCCTTGGTTGAGACACATGAGGGTGAGCTGCAGATCCTGCATTGCAAGCCCGGCGGTCAAGCGGGCGAGGAATTCGAGATCCTCGACCGCAGGATGCTGGCCCCGGCCTGATCGATCGGGGTCAATCAATGACGGCGCCGACTGATCAGGGCGCCGACTGATCAGAGCGCCGATCGACGTCAAGCGCCGGCGGCAATCAATCGATTCAGATCCAGGAACGAGGTCCCAGCGCAGGCCAGACGTAACGCAAGCCGACCTGGCCATCGTTGAGGCCATCGGGATGGTGAGCGCAGCATCGTTAGTTCAAGACGAGGCTCGAAACCACGCTTGCGCTTGAAGTCCCCGGCGCCACTTGAAAAGTCAAACGTCTGTCGGCGCACGCCAGCCTCGCGAATCAGAAGCGCAACCAGTTGTCGATAGAGCCCATCGCGCCGATCAGCTTCAAGATCGTATCCGAGCATCGGCACGCTAGTGGTTGTCCCCTGATTGTGTCGGGCCGCAAACGCGCAAAGCTGCCCGGTAGACGAGCGTAAGCCCAGCAACTCAATCAAGCCGCGGCGCTGAGCCCATTGTAAAAATTCGATCGAATAATCGGGGTTGCGCAGGCTATGTCGTTGACGGTAGATGATTTGATAAAGGTCTAGCGCCCGCTCAAGGTCCTGCGGCGTAAATTCAGCGTCCGGCACAATCGTCAAATCGGAACGCGCGAGCAATGCGAGGTCGCGTTTCAGATGGGAGGCCTTGGGCTTGATGGCCTGGGACGCGTCCAGGGTGTAGACGACCCGGGCCGGAAGCCTCTGAAAGCCCCGCCGAGCCAAGGCCTCGAGTAAAGCGGGCGAGTTATCTTCAAACACATGTCGAAGCGCGATCGGCCGATCCGGGTAGCAGTCGATCACCGATTCAAGCACCGCAATCAGATCTGTATCGCGTAGCGTCTCGCGAAGGGTAGTCGAGAAGGGCCAGCTTCCGACCTGAACCGCACCGCGCCATGGGCCTAACCACCAACTGAGTCGGGTACTTAAACCCGCAACGGCCTTGAGCCCGCCCTTCAAATACCAGCGGGACTTGGCCCCCGCGTCCCTCTCGGCCCTGGCGACCCACTCATCAATCGCATAACCCGCCGACCCTGACCAAAGGCATGTCACCCAGGCGCGCTCCGCGAGCCGTGTCAGTTTGACCCGCGGGTCAGGCACCAGAACCGGAACTTCCCCGGATGCGGTCGGGACAATCTGCAGAAATGAATCGGCATTGCTGATCCATGGCCGCAACGCAATCGCGTTGTCGGCTCCCAACGAAAATTGCTGGCTCAAATGAGATGCAAAAGGTGAAAACCACCATAAATCGCAGAACGATCCCGCGCATGAAGTCGGTCCGCGGTGACATGATCAACCCGCCAACGAGAAGCAATCGCATTCGGCAACGCGCGCTCTAACGGAGATCCGACGCCGGCGGTCCGGAAAATGACGCGGGCACCGGGGCGGGCTGTTCGGGTGATCTCTTGCCACAAGCGAACGAGCTCGTCGTCGGACATCCAGTCCTGAGCATCCAGCAATACAAAGCGATCAAGACTGCCGGCAGGGCGCCCCGTCAAGACGATGCGCAGATTCTCATGCGCCATCTGCAACCGATCGACTCGAGCCTTCAACACGTCAAAGGCCTGCGGCTCAAGATAGGGAGGCAAGGGGCCATCCTCGACATTATAACGACGCGCAAAGGCTTGCCACGCAAACCAGTTGTCTGCAACCGGCGCAATGGTGGCCAATCGGCGCGCGCGTTCGCGCAATACACTCGCCATCGTCTGCACTTGACCTTCGCAGAGCGCATCGTGCTGTGAAGGCGGAATCCCTAAATTCCAGACCACCGGAGGCGAAGCAGCCAGGCGCCGCACGAGCGCGCCGTCAAAAAGCCGTGCGACCTTGGAATCAAACCATTCGGCCTGCTCCTGAGTCGTCTTCGCGCGCGTCCAGTCCTCAAGACGCACACCCCGGATCCGCGCCCACGCGTGGATGATTCCAATAAATCGTCCGGTCAGACCATGCCGGTGCAGGCCTGACGTAAACATGCTGATGCGTGGCCGCCCGAAGGCATCGCGCGCCATCCACCAACGACGCGCCTCGACCGACAGCAGTGGGGCGATCTGCTGACGAAACCGCGCGATGTTCGCCTTCGAATGACCGCGCCCGAACATCTCCAGAAAGTCCGGGTAGCTCGAAAACGCTCGTACCGCGGCCGCCTTCAGATCAAGCAGGGCCAAGTGAGCCCGATTCAGATCAACCGCAATCACCTCGGCTGGATCGGCGAGCAAATAAGCCAGGGCATTGCAGCCCGCTGAGGCAATTGTGATGATTCGATGATGCGACTCGACTTGCATCGCCTCGAGATCACAGACCGGATCTTCCCAAATCTGGGTATAGACGAGACGCTCGAACCAGCGCGCGAAGAGTCGGTCCAACAGCCCGACCTGGCCTTCCGCACGGTGCCCGTAAACGGCATCCGAAAGCAGGTTGGAAGGTTCAGTTGCTTGCATGAATTCTCCGGGCCAATGGGGCGGGGGGTCCCGTCATTGCCCGAGATTCTGCAGAGCCTCCATGTCAAGATGGTGACAACGGGATGCGAAGTGTCAGCCGGACTGTCCGCGGCTCTGCAGGGTGCACATGACGATCCGCGACCGCGCCGAGTTCTCCAGGAAGTCGCGACTCGTAGAAATACTGAATATCGTTGACTTTACGGTTTCCGACGTTAAACACATCCAGAGTGATCTCACTGCCCCGTCCAAACCATTCATTTGTGCGCCGACTCAAACGCCAGTTGGTGGTCACCGAGGGAGCGGAACGCACACTGTTGTCCTCGATCAGCGCGCCTGATCCAAGGTAGCGCAACTGCACACTGGTACTCCAGAGACCTAAGTCTCGCAAAGTGGCGGCCACTGAACCAACCCGATCAACGGCGTTTGGAATCCGGTCGCCGTTATCGAAACGAGCGTGGGTCCAGGCCAGATCGGCATCGAATAAGAGCCACTGCCGGGGCTGCCAGCGGTTATTGAATTCGACGCCACGCCGGATGCTCGCCAGGCTGGGCTCAGTCACACCCGCGTCGCCTACGTACACCAACTCCGAATCCACGTGCAGACGCCAGAGTGCCAGTGAGCTTTGCAACCCGGGAACGGCCTCAGTTCGGACACCCACTTCGGCGCCTCGTGAGGCGACCAGCACGGGGACTTTATTGACCGGATCACCCGAACGCGGATCAACCGTCGCGGTTGTGCCCCGGGCATCGTTACTGTGCAGACCACGACCTGTATTCAAGAACAATTCTGTCTTCGCGAACGGCCCCGCGATCAATGAAAATTTCGGCGAGACTTGAAGATCGCCCGAGTTCCCCGAATTGGCGCCCAGTGTTTTACTCGTGACCTGCATGTCCATCCGATCGGCCCGCGCACCGACCAGGGTCCGCAACCAGGGCGTGAGTTCGACCGTGCTCTGACCATACAGGCCAACCAAGGTCTGGGTCACAGCATCGTCACGTGTCACGCTGATGACCTGGCGCTGAGCCGTGTCGAAAAGCCCGACTGAAATGCCGTCACGACGGACCTGTAAACCCATCTCGCTGCGAACGGAGCGCCCAAGCCACTGATGATTGATGCTCTGGACGGCATTCAGACCTAACACGGTTCGGCGGTCACGCTGCGCGAACTGGTCACCGGTTTCCGGTCGATCCAGCGCGAAAGTAAAGTTGGAATTCAGCCCGAGCGCATAACGCATCGCATACGCCGAAACGCGAGTTGCGCTGCGGTCATCGACCTGGTGCCATTGACCTGAAAGGCTGTATCGAGAGGTTCCGCCGCCATCCGTCGGATCGAGAGAATCGTAGCGCCCGAAGGGTTTACCGAGATAGCTACCCGCATTGATCAGCCGCTGTGGAATCTGATCGGTCGCGGTCCATTTTGCGTCGTAAGCCATCGCGCTGGCCTGCCATCCCTCTGCACGCGTCCCGCCCGTTGCGGTCAACACGGCATTGAGGCGCTTCAAGTTCTCGGGAACGGTCCAGGGGCCGTCGTTGCCCATCCACTCGAGCGCACCCAGCCAGGTCACGCCGCTAGGGGTTTCACGGGACCCTGCCAACAACCCCCGGCGATATCCATGCTCACCCAAGGTCAGCTGCGCAAAGGGGGCATCGAGACTTGAGCGGTACTGAATCTCAGCAGCACCGGCAGAGCCAAAGTCACCGACGTTGGCAAAGTAAGGCCCCTTCCGATAGCTGATCCGATCGACCAACTCAGGAATCAAAAAATTCAGATCGGAATAACCCTGCCCGTGCGCATGCGTTGGCATGTTGACGGGCATCCCGTTTAGAGAGGTCGCGAAGTCAGTCCCGTGATCAAGGTTGAACCCACGCAAAAAATACTGGTTCGCCTTGCCATCGCCAGAATGTTGGGTGACGATCATCCCGGGGATAAATTCGAGCACTTCTCCCGGTCTCTGTGCCGGCCGGCTCTTGAGCAACTCGGCGCGGATCGTGCCCTGGGACGCGGCATCGCTCGTTCCCACCGCGTTGTCGTAGTGGCCTCGGATTTCGACGGAATCGAGCTGCGCAGCACTTGGCCCATTCAATCCGAGGGCAAGAAGCGCCGCAAGGGCAAGCCCGCCGGGACTCGAACAGCGCCCCGTCACTGCGTGTTTAGCCCGCATTAAAATCCGCATGGAAATTCACACTTATAGGTCGCAATTGGCGGGCAATGGACGCCCAATGTAAGAAGTCTATCAAAAACTTCTTACGTCCCTGTGCGCGTCATTAATCAATGCGTCGGCTTGAAATGAATGTGCCGATGTTCTTGATGGTGAGACTCGTGGTGCCCTTCGTGATCTGTCTCGTGGTGCGGATGAACGTGCGAGAGGTGTTCTGTGACGCTCACCAAATTGAGATGCCCGTGATGTACCCCGCGCTCGGCACAGATCACGTCGGCGAGGGCCGACACAATCGCTGTTGCGCCTCGGAGCATCAACGTCTCGAGGCGGTGCTCATGGTCAAGCTGCATGTGCATCGTCGAGACCACGACATCGTGATGATCGTGCTGTAAGCGGGCGAGCCGCTCGACCAACTCTCGTTGACCAAATCGATAGACATAACTCAAGTTCGCAACGCAGTGCAGTGACTGGGCGGCCTGCTGCCTGTCGCGCTCAAGCTCAGCGCGCAGCATATCGCGCACCGCTTCACTACGGGTTTCGTAACCACGTTGAGCGATCCAGGTATCGAACTGCTCAGCCAGTTCGTCCTGAAGTGAAATCGTGAATCGCTGCATGGCTATGTCTAACCGGAGGATCCCAGGTCAAACTGTTGTGGATTCTTGCCCCGCATTGGCGCGTAAAACGCCTGGATCTGCGGCATGTCGCGCTCGATATCTCCGGTCGGATGGAACACCGGTCCGAGACCGAGCCTCCGTTGACCAAAGTCGAGATAGGCGGGCAGGATGGGTAACTCTGCGCCTACGGCAATGTAGTAAAAACCAGTCTTCCAGCGCCTCACGCGGCTGCGGGTTCCTTCGGGTGGAACGACGAGTTGCACCGGCCCTTCCGCATTCTTGAGCGCTTCGACCGAGGCCGCCACCAGATTGCCCGACTGTTCTCGATTGACCGCGATGCCACCCAGCCACCGCATGACCGGGCCAAAGGGCCCCGCAAACAAGGAAGCCTTACCCATCCAGTAAATATTCAAACGGAGTGCAAACGCGGCCAATAACAGGTAAACGAAATCCCAGTTACTCGTATGCGGCGCCGCAATCAGCACGCACTTCGACAGACCCTCGGGCAATCCGGCCTCGATTCGCCAACCATCCGCCCGCAAAATCGCCGTGCAAATCCATCGCAACAACCGGGTCAGCAGTTGGGACCGAAATATGGTTGTGTGTTGCATGGTTCAGCACCCTACCACCAACCGATCCGGTCGTCTTCAGGCTTTCATTCCAAAGGCTTTTGCCAGTAATTGATAAGACCTCAAACGTGGTTCGGGGTCAAAGGTCCAGGTCACCACAACCAACTCATCCAACGCCAACCGTGTCGCCAGTTCCTGCAGACGCTCGGCCACGTGTTCACCTGAGCCGACCAGAGCTTTGCGCCGTAGACGTTCGGCGACTTGCTGTTCCGCCAGGTTAAGTAAACGCTCGGACGCTTCGGCCGGGGAAATCAAGGGCAGACGGATACCAAATTCACGATCAATCGAAGAACGTTCTCGTGTTTTGAATTGCCATTGGGCCTCTTCCTCGGTGTCGGCTGCCAGCGCCGCCACACAAATCGTCGCATAGGGCTTCGGGCAAACTGAACTGGGTCGAAACGTTTCCCGATATAGCGCAAGCGCCTGTTCGACGCCCGTGCCTTCACTGAAGAAATACGCGAACGCATAGGGCAATCCAAAGTACGCCGCCAACTGGGCACCGTAGTCCGAACTTCCCAGAATCCAGAGGTCAGGCGATGTCGGTCCCGTTGGATGGGCGACGACACGCCGAAATGGATGCCCCTCTGGTAAAGGCTGCCCCGACACCCAATGCTGGAGTTCCTGAACCTGGCGGGGAAAGTGGTCTTCGACGGGCTGCGGGGCAGGATTGAGCGCGTGAGCAGTCAAAGAATCGGACCCTGGCGCTCGCCCAATGCCGAGGTCGATTCGGCCTGGTGCGAGCGCCTCCAGGACCCGAAACTGTTCGGCCACTTTGAGCGCGGAATAGTGCGGCAACATGACACCCGCGCTACCCACCCGAATTCGGGAGGTGGTGACTGCAATCGCGGCCATCAAGACCTCGGGGGCAGTCCCGACAATATTGCTGGCGTTATGATGTTCTGAGACCCAATAGCGGTGATAGCCCAGTGCATCGCATTGCTGCGCCAGCGCCAGAGATTCTCGAATCGCAACATCCTGCGTCTTGCCCTTTGAGGCCGTGGACTGATCGAGAACCGATAACTTCATGGAACCCCTTCTTTGACCCGTATGACTGCCCTGGAGACCCCAGAAGCCCTAGAGGTTAACCCCGTGGAGGCCAATCCCTTAAAGGCCAGCCCTCGGACCCTGGTGCTAGTCGGTTTTGCCGCTTTCGCCAGCATGATGTCGATGCGGGCGTGCGACTCCATTCTGCCGCTACTGGCCAAAGAATTCGCGGTAAGTCCGGGCGTCGCAGCCCAAACCATGTCAGCGTTCGCCATCGCCTACGGAGCTCTCCAGTTTTTCTATGGTCCGTTGGGCGATCGACTGGGCAAGCTGCGGGTCATGTCGGTCGCGGTCGCGGTCTGCGCCCTGGCCAATCTCATGATTGCGATCTCTCCGTCGCTCGAGCTTATGACCCTGGGCCGAGCACTCGCGGGCATCGGGGGCGCTGGGATCATCCCCCTGAGTATCGCCCTGGTGGGCGACTCGTTCGAATACGAGCACCGCCAGGAGGCCCTCTCGCGCCTCATGATCGTGACGATCACAGGCCTGATTGCGGGCCAATGGATCGGCGGGCTGATTGCCGAATGGGCGGGGTGGCGCGCTCTATTTCTGGGATTGGCCGCAGGGTTTTTAGCGATCGCCCTCCCCCTGCGATGGGTCACCCGCGATCAGTCGCGCCGCTCAGCGCCGCTTTCAGACATGCCCGATCCAGGCAACCCGGGCAAAAGCTCCCCAAGTACCCCCCACCCAAGCATGGCACGCCAAATCCAGCGCCTCATCCGTTTGCGGTGGGCGCGGCGGGTGTTGGCAGTCGTCGCCATCGAGGGCGGGTTTGCCTTCGCCACCCTCTCGTTCATCCCGGTCTTTTTGCACGACGAATTCGGTTTGAGCATCACCTGGGCGGGCGCCGTGATGGCGCTGTTCGGTCTGGGCGGGCTGGTCTACACGGGATTTTCGAAGGCGCTGATCCGTCATCTTGGCGAGCGCGGAATGGCAATCGTCGGTGGCTGCGCCGTCGGGGCCGCCATGGGGTTCGTCGCCTTTGGGCCAAGCTGGGAATGGGCGGCCGCAGGTTGTCTGCTGGGCGGCGGCGGCCTTTACATGATGCACAACACCCTGCAGGCCAACGCGTCGCAGCTACTGCCCCAGATTCGTGGCACGTCGGTATCCCTCTTTGCAGCCTGTTTTTTCATCGGCCAATCGGTGGGTGTCGCCGTCGAAGCATGGGCGATCGATCACGGCGCAGCACGCGAAGTCTTCGTCGCCGCGATGATTGCACTGCCCCTGCTGGGTTTGTGGTTTGGACAGGGGTTACTGGTGCGCGACGCCTGGCAACTCGAGGATGGCGTACACGAAGAGCATCGGGTACACCGAGTGCTCAGGGACTAAAGCCCTCGAGTCACGAGGCCTGCAACGTCACTGGGAGTCTGCAATGGACTGGAACCGCATTCAAAGCAACTGGCAACAATTAACGGGCAAAGCAAAGGAACAATGGGGCAAGCTCACCGATGATGATCTGACCCGCATCGCTGGTCAGCGCGACCAACTCAGCGGAAAAATTCAGGAGCGCTATGGCGTCGCTCGCGAAGAGGCTGAAAAGCAGCTGACCGCGTGGATCGGCAAAGCGAACGAATCCTGGTTCGTACCGCCACACAAACCCAAATAAACCCGACCCATCCCCACCGCTGCGCCCTTTGACCATTGGGCGCGGCGGGTTAAGTCACGGGGGGTCAATGCATCAAGCGGCTACGACCGGAATTTCCTGGGCAGGTGGCGTATTACGGCTACGCCCACACCGCACGATTCCATCGATGATGACCATCCCAATCCCTGGAATATCGCCCAGCTGAACGCTTTCCAGCAGGGTGCGGCCAGCGGAATGCTGTGCCCGGTCCATAAAGACGAAATCGGCCGCCCGCCCCACCTCAATCAGACCGCTATTCAACCCGCGGATTCTGGCGGTGTTTCCAGTGGCAAAACAAAAAACGAGTTCCGCCGGCAAATTCCCGAGGCTCGAAAGCATCGCGATCAATCGGAGCATTCCCAGCGGCTGCACACCTGAGCCCGCGGGCCCGTCAGTCCCAAGAATGACGCGATGAGGACACTTCAATTCAATCGCCGCGCGGGCAGCCGCC
>RFVZ01000068.1 GCA_009922405.1 Betaproteobacteria bacterium | reverse complement strand
ATCGAGGGCGTCCCGCCGGCCATTGCGATCGACCAGACCAATCCCGTGCGCACGTCGCGCTCGACCGTGGGCACGATGACGGAGATTAATGATCATCTGAAGCTGTTGTTCGCCCGCGCCGCCACCTTGCATTGCCGGCAATGCGCGGCGGTGGTCCGCCAAGACACCCCCCAGCGCGCCACCGAGCAATTGCTGGCGCACGGCGAGACACTCCCAACCGAGGACCCGAAAGCCGTCCAGCGCGCTATCGTCACTTTCCCGGTCCCGGTCCCGGAGAATTTCAGCGCAGACGAAGTCCGTGGTGCACTCGAAGCCCAGGGCTACACCAAGATCCACCGCGAGGACCAGGCGGCGGATGGCAGCCCCTTGTGGTGGGTGATTCAAGATCGATTCCGAATCCCGGGCGCGGACCGCTCGCGGGTTGGCGAGGCGCTCGAAATTGCGTTTCGACTTGGCCATGGCAAGGCAGTAGTCTGGTTCGAAGAGCGTGACGAAGCGCCAATGCGTTTTTCAACCGCGCTCGAATGCGCGGACTGCGCGATCCGCTATGAGCCGCCCACGGCGAGCCTGTTCTCCTTTAATTCAGCCATCGGCGCCTGCGAAACCTGCCGCGGGTTTGGCCGCGTCATCGGCGTTGATTGGGGCCTGGTCATCCCCGACGGTCGCTTGAGCTTGGCCCAGGGTGCGATCAAGCCCTGGCAAACCCCGTCATTCGCCGATTGCCAAGCCGACCTGATGCGACTGGCCAAGGGCGCTGGGGTGGCGACGGACATCGCCTGGACCGATCTCCCCGAAAGCGCTCGTCGGTGGGTCATCGACGGTGCGACCGATTTTTCAGGCAACTGGAAACGCGACTGGTACGGCGCCAACCGCTACTTCGACTGGCTCGAAACCAAAGCCTACAAGATGCATATCCGGGTGCTGTTGTCGCGCTACCGTGCCTACACGCCCTGTACCGCCTGTCACGGTTCACGGCTAAAGCCGCAGGCGACCTGGTGGCGGGTGGGTCACCGTTCGATCCATGAACTGATGTTGATGCCGGTGGACCGGTTGGCAGAGTTCTTTGACCAATTAACCCTGGCACCGCCACTGGACGAGGCCACTATTCTGCTACTGGCAGAAATCCGCACCCGACTGGGTTATCTGCAAGCAGTTGGACTGGGGTACCTGACCCTGGACCGCCAAAGTCGAACGCTCTCGGGAGGCGAGGTACAACGCATCAACCTCACGTCCGCGCTGGGTACCTCGCTCACGAGCGCCCTCTTCGTGCTCGATGAACCCTCGATTGGACTGCATCCGCGCGACCTGCAACGTATCATCGGCGTGATGCGGCGATTGCGCGACGCGGGGAATTCGCTGGTCGTGGTCGAGCACGATCCACAAATTCTGTTTGCCGCCGACCATGTGATTGACATCGGCCCCGGACCTGGCAAAGCCGGGGGACGCGTGCTCTACGAAGGCTCACCCGGTGGATTAGCGCGGGCCGCCACGGTCACCGGTGACTGGCTCGGCGGGCGTCGCAAAATTGAGATTGAAACAAGCCAGCGTAGACCGGTCGTTGCCTCAACCCCGAAGCTCATCCTGGAGGGCGCGCGTGCCAACAACCTGCGTCAGCTAAACGTCGAAATTCCGCTCCAGCGCCTGGTCGTCTTCACCGGCGTTTCCGGATCGGGAAAATCCACGCTGATGCAAGACGTGCTGCTTCCGGCCCTGCTCAAAGCGCTCGGCAAGACGTCCGACGCACCTGGCGAACACGATCGGCTGCTCGGCGACGACTGGCTGGGCGATGTCGTCTTTGTCGACCAATCACCGATCGGGCGCACCACCCGCTCGCATCCGGCGAGTCATGTCGGCGCGTTCGATCCGATTCGGGCAAGGTTTGCCCGCCATCCGCTCTCGACCGAGCGCGGTTATGGAATCTCAACTTTCAGCACCAACGCGGGCGATGGGCGTTGCCCCGCCTGCGGCGGCAATGGGTTCGAACACGTCGAGATGCAATTTCTATCCGATGTTTATCTGCGCTGCCAGGACTGCAACGGGCGGCGCTATCGGGCGGAAGTGCTCGAGGTCAAGATCGATTGCGCCGATGGCATTGCCCGCTCCGTCGCCGACGTCCTGGAACTTACCGTCGCCGAGGCCCTAATGGCTTTCGCGAGTGACCGTGAAATCCTCGCGCGCCTGAGACCCCTATCGGCCGTTGGGCTCGACTATCTGGCCTTGGGACAACCGGTGCCGACACTGTCCGGGGGCGAAGCGCAGCGCCTCAAACTCGCCGGTTATCTGGGCGAACCCAAAAAGACCGGCAAAACGCGCAACGCGAAGGCGGTTAAAACGGCGACCGGGACTTTGTATCTTTTTGACGAGCCAACGACTGGACTGCATTTCGATGATGTGGCTCGATTGCTACGGGCTTTTCGCGAACTCGTGGAGGCCGGGCATTCGGTGGCAATCATCGAACATAACCTGGACGTCATTGGGTCCGCTGACTGGGTCATCGACCTCGGCCCAGAGGGCGGCGAAGGTGGCGGGCTATTGGTGGTGGCCGGCACACCCGAAACCGTGGCTGCCCATCCAAGCTCCCACACCGGCGCAGCCCTGCGGGATTACGCCCGTCAGATGGACGATCTTGCGCAACGCACCGGGCCTGCAGCAAGCCCAGAGACGTCGGTTGAGCCAACACTCAAGGTTGCAGAGCCGACCGCCGATCACGATCTTGGCCAGCCGTTACAGACCCGCCTGCGCCAACGTGCCCGCAGCGCCATCGTTGTCCACCGGGCGCGCGAGCACAATCTGAAAAATATCGACGTCGACATCCAGCGCGGCGCCTTTACGGTGATTACGGGCCCCTCGGGCTCGGGTAAAAGCACCCTGGCCTTCGATATCGTGTTTGGCGAGGGCCAACGCCGATACCTGGAGAGCCTGAACGCCTACGCGCGCCAGTTTGTTCAGCCCTCGGCCCGGCCCGACGTCGATCACGTGTTCGGCGTCCCGCCCGCGGTCGCCATTGAGCAGCGTACGAGTCGCGGAGGCCGCAAGAGCACGGTCTCGACCTTGACCGAAATTCATCATTTTTTGCGCCTGCTCTACGTCAAGCTCGGGACCCAGTACTGTCCAAGCTGTGCCGTAGCGATTGCGCCGCAGGACTTTGAGACACTCATCGCCGGCCTCATGCGTGGGCACCGTGGCCACTCGATTACCCTGCTAGCCCCGCTCGTCATCGCCCGTAAGGGTCTCTATGGAGAGTTGGCCAAATGGGCGCGCGGTAAAGGCTTTAGCCACCTGCGAGTCGATGGCAGCTTGCTGCCGGTGCAACCCTGGCCAAGGCTCGATCGATATGTTGAGCATACGATTGAACTGCCGGTCGCCGACTGCCTGGTGTTACCCGAACACGAATCGACGCTCCGAGAGGCTGTCCAACGAACGCTCGAGTTCGGCAAAGGCGTGATTGGGGTCTTGCAGGGCGAGGTGGCCGCAGGGGCCAATGGCGCAAAGGCTGGCGAGGTCGAGCTCCTATCGACGCGGCGGGCGTGCACGGTCTGCGCCACGAGTTTTGCCGATCTCGATCCCCGGCTCTTTTCGTTCAATTCGCGTCATGGTTGGTGTTTGGCCTGTCTGGGCACTGGTTTGCGCACCGATGCCCGCGTACTCGCCGCTGCCGAGCGTGAACGAGAGCGCGCCAAAACCCGCGGTACGGGGCCGCAGATGGGACAGTTTGGCGATGACGAACCGCCGGCCGACGCGATCCTTGACGACGGTGCCCCCTGCGAAGCCTGCCTGGGTGCGAGGCTTAATCCAATTGCCCGCGCGGTTCGGCTATCCGGCCAATCGATTGCGGATGTTTCGGCACAATCGTCCGAAGCACTTCTTCAGTGGCTTGACGGACTATCACTCGCAGGCCGCGAGGCGACCATCGCGCGTGATCTGCTGGCGGAGATTCAGTCCCGGCTTGGTTTCCTGCGGGACGTCGGTTTGGGCTACCTGCGCCTCGATCGATCGGCTCCGACCCTTTCGGGTGGCGAGGCCCAGCGAATTCGCCTGGCCGCCCAGTTGGGCTCAACCCTGCAGGGCGTCTGCTACGTCCTCGATGAGCCGACCATTGGTCTGCACCCGCGCGACAATCGGGTCCTGCTCGACATGCTCGGCCGCCTGCAGGCGCGAGGCAACACCTTACTCGTGGTGGAGCATGATGAAGAAACGATTCGACGTGCCGACCAGGTGATTGATATTGGCCCCGGCGCCGGGCATCAAGGCGGTGAGGTGGTTGGGCAAGGTCCGCTGCAGGCCCTGATTGATCAGGCCCGTTCCGCTGGTCCGGGCCAACACCGATCGACAACGGCACATTGCCTTTTATCGCCCCCGGAGCGGCCATCGCGACCACGCCGACCGGTGAGCCTGGATTTGCCCGCTATTAAGGTTTGCAATGCCACCCTGCACAATCTGGCGGGATTGGATGCGTGGTTCCCACTCGCCCGTTTAACCGTCGTGACCGGTGTCTCAGGGTCCGGAAAGTCAACGCTCGCCCGCGATGTGCTGCTGGCCTCGCTCAGCCGGCGCGTGAGCGTACGCCGCGAGCATGGATTTGCCACCCAGGGCCCGCGGTCACCGGCGGCAAACCAACTGAGCCCCATTGGCTGTACCACGCTGACGGGCGACGAGAGTATTCGCCGGGTCCTCGAAGTCGATCAAACGCCTATCGGAAAAACCCCCCGCTCCTGTCCGGCCACCTACATCGGATTCTGGGACGCCATCCGCAAGATTTTTGCCGACACGACCGAGGCGCGATTAAGGGGATTCACCGCCGGTCGTTTCTCATTCAATGCCGGGGAAGGACGCTGCGAGTCCTGCGATGGCGCCGGTGTACAACGAATCGAGATGAACTTTCTGCCCGACGTTCAAGTGGTCTGCGATGGCTGCGGTGGCCGTCGCTTTAACCGCGAGACCCTCGACGTTCTGCTGCGCGGACGATCGATCGGCGACGTACTCGCCATGTCAGTCGATGAGGCCGTTCTGTTCTTTGTGGCTCATCCTTCAATTCAGAATCAGCTCAAACTCTTGCAGGATGTCGGCCTCGGTTACCTCACCCTCGGCCAACCCAGCCCGACCCTTTCGGGAGGGGAGGCGCAGCGAATCAAACTGGTCGCTGAACTCGCCAAGGCCCGCATGCCGCGCGCCGTGATCGAGCAGAGCGAACCCACCAAAACGAGTAAAACGAGTACGAAAACCAGCGCGATCCGAACCCTCATCGAACCCGCCGTGTACGTTCTCGATGAGCCGACCACGGGTCTGCATATGGCCGACGTCGAACGGCTGATTGCGGTCCTACACCGATTGGTCGATGCCGGCCACACGGTGGTCGTCATCGAACACGATCTGGACTTGTGGGCCGAGGCCGATTGGATCCTCGACCTCGGACCCGAGGGCGGCGAAGGCGGCGGTCGGATGGTCGTGATGAACACGCCCGAGGAACTGGCGCTGCGAACCGATGTCTCCCACACGGCGCGCGTTCTGGCGCCGTTTCTTAAAGCCCGAGCGCCGCAGGTCCAGTTACCTGCCCCGTCGTTGGCCCCTTCGTTGGACTGACCTCGCTCCAACCCCAGCGGCGTGCCGCTGCAATCACTGCGTCAGGGTAGGCAGACTGGCCCACTGAGCCGTTGTAACGGCCCAAGGCCCGAAACAAGTCACCCCGCTCCTGGTCAAGGTAATGCCGCAGGATCACGCAGCCAAATCGCAAGTTGGCGCGCAAATCAAACAACACCCCAGGGTCCTCGCCACTGATCAGTCGAGCCCAAAAGGGCATCACCTGCATGAGGCCGCGCGCGCCCGCGCTCGAAACGGCATAGCGACGAAAACCACTCTCGACCTGGATCAGGCCGAGCACCAGCAATGGATCGAGCCCGGCGCGCTGCGCCTCGTAGTGGAGCGTGCGCAAAAACTCCACCCGATGGTCATATTCTGGCATCGAACGCAACGGGAGCCGGGCATTCATCTGGGCCAGCCAGCGCGCGCGCTCCAGCGGCGAATCAAACACGGGCTCCGGAGGCGACCGGTCCGCAACAGCGGCCGTCAACGCGGTCCGAACCGAATCCGACAGTGGCTCAAGACGCTGCTGCCCCGCCCAAGCCGACGTCGACACCAGGGCCCATGTCAGGATCAGCAGCCGTATCATCGGTCTGAAAGATTCATCCGTGTATCAGGCGTGCTCGAGTTGTGCCTGGACCGCCGCGACCACCTCGCCAATACGCACGGCGTCGGGGGCCACACCGACAGCCATTCGGCGACTGAGGATTTCGACCACGCCATCGCGCAAGCCGCGTTCACCGACGGTGATCCGAACCGGCACACCAATTAATTCCCAATCGGCGAACATCACCCCGGGGCGTTCGCCGCGCTCATCCAAAATAACCTCAATACCGGCAGCCTGAAGCTGCGCGTAAAGGGCGTCGGCCGCGTCGCGCACGGCCTCGTTGCGGTCATAACCCACCGGACAAATTACCACTTCAAAAGGCGCCAATGCGCGCGGCCAAATGATTCCGCGTTCATCATGATGTTGTTCAATCGCAGCGCCGACCAGACGGGTGATGCCGATCCCGTAACAACCCATTTCCAACAGTCGGGGCTTACCATCCTGATCGAGGACCGTTGCACCCATGGACTCCGAATATTTGGTACCCAAGTAAAAGACGTGCCCAACCTCAATGCCGCGAACAATCTTCAAGTGCCCCTGTCCATCCGGAGACGGATCCCCCGCGACGACATTGCGCAAGTCTGCGACTTCCGGCTCGGGCAGGTCGCGTCCCCAGTTCAGACCGGTCCAGTGGAAATCGACCGCGTTGGCACCCGCGACAAAATCGGCCATGTTCGCGACGGTGCGATCCGCGATCACGCGTACCGTTGATGCCGATTCGTCATTCGCGAAGACCGGCCCGAGATAGCCCGGTGGACAGCCAAAGGCCTCCACGATCTCGGCGTCTGTCGCCATCCGAAAGCCCTCCATCCCCGCCACTTTGCTGGCTTTGATTTCGTTCAATTCATGGTCACCACGGACCAGCATCAGGACAATGCGCGAACGCGCAGGTGTTATCGAGGCAGAGGCAGAGGCAGACGCCGAAGTGGACACCGCCGGTGTCGGGGTAGGTGCGGGAATCGAATCCACCGCGAGCACCACCGATTTCACAGTCTGCGCGAGCGGGATCCCCAGCAACTCAGCGACCGCCTCGCACTTCGAGCAACCCGGCGTGGGCGTCCTGGCAAGGGTTTGCGAAGGCATCGCGCGGGCCGGCAACAAGGCCAGCGCTTCGGCCAATTCGATGTTGGCTGCGTATTCAGAGGTGTCCGACACAGCGATTGCGTCCTCGCCGGTATCGGCCAACACCTGAAACTCGTGCGATGCGCTACCCCCGATCGATCCGGTATCCGCAGCGACGGCCCGAAACCGCAAGCCCATTCGATTGAAGATCCGTTGGTACGCATCAAACATGACCTGGTAGCTCGCGAGCGCACCAGCCGCATCCCGGTCGAACGAGTAGGCGTCCTTCATCGTGAACTCACGCCCCCGCATGACCCCAAAACGCGGCCGACGTTCGTCGCGAAACTTGGTTTGGATATGCCAGAAATTTTTCGGCAATTGGCGCCACGAACGAAGCTCGGCCCGCGCAATGTCGGTCACCACCTCCTCCGAGGTGGGCTGAATCACAAAATCACGCCCATGCCGGTCTTTGACCCGCATCAACTCTGGCCCGTATTTCTCCCAGCGCCCCGACTCCATCCAGACCTCGGCCGGTTGTACAACCGGCATTAGTAGCTCGAGGGCACCGGCACGTTCCATCTCATCGCGCACGATCGATTCAATCCGGCGAATGACGCGCAAACCCAGGGGAAGATAGGTATAAATCCCGCCAGCGAGCCTGCGGATCATGCCGGCCCGTGTCATCAATCGGTGGCTGGCAATCTCGGCATCGGATGGGGCCTCTTTAAGCGTAGCAAGGTGGAATCGAGAAGCTTTCATCGGTTTGACCGTCCATGGCTATAATCATTTCCAGTTTATGACAGGAATTTAGGGTGGCAGTATGCTGGATCGAGACGGCTACCGCCCCAACGTCGGCATCATTCTGGTCAACGGGGTCAACGAAGTCTTCTGGGGCAAGCGGATTCGCGAGCACGCGTGGCAGTTCCCTCAAGGCGGCATCAAACGGGGCGAAACGCCTGAACAGGCAATGTTCCGCGAGCTCCACGAGGAGGTTGGTCTTAGACCGGAACACGTCAGCATCATCGCGCGAACCCGCGATTGGCTGCGTTACGAGGTGCCTGCACAATGGGTGCGGCGAGATTGGCGGGGACACTACCGCGGGCAGAAACAAATCTGGTTTCTGTTACGAATGATCGGACAAGACTCCGACGTGGAGTTGCGCGCGACTGAACATCCCGAATTTGATGCCTGGCGCTGGAATGAGTACTGGGTTCCGCTGGACGCCGTGATCGAGTTTAAGCGCGCGGTCTATCGGTCAGCGCTCATCGAGCTCTCCGCAAACCTGCTTGGGCTGAACCCACCGGCTGGTCAGGACGCCGTCCCGAACAACCCCGCCCCGAACAACCCCAGCGCTGGACCCACCTCGCCGGCGCGGCATCCGCGCGGGGCACGATCTAAGCCTGTGATCGAAGTCCCGCCTGACGGTGAGCTGAGCTAAGTTGACCTGAACTAAGCGGAATCCGCCGACACAACCACAAGGTTATCTCGGTGGATGAGCTCAGGGGATTCGACATAACCCAGAATCGCCTCGATTTCGCCCGACGGCCGCCGGGCAATTCGGCGCGAATCGGTCGCACTGTAGTTGACCAGCCCGCGGGCGACTTCACGCCCGCTCGAATCGACACAAGCCACGACGTCGCCACGTACAAACTCGCCCACCACCTCCGCGACGCCCACGGGCAACAAGCTCTTGTTCTCATCGCGTAACGCGCGGATCGCACCCGCGTCAAGCACTAAGCGGCCCTTGAACTGCAAATGACCTGCCATCCACTGTTTTCGGGCGGCAAGCCTGGGAAGTTGCGCAACCAGCTCGGTTCCGATCGACTCGCCCGCGACCAGACGCACAAGGACGTCGTTCTCACGGCCCGAACAGATCACGGTGCTTGCACCGCTCAGGGCAGCCCGCTGCGCCGCAAGGATCTTGGTGAGCATGCCACCCTTACCGATCCCCGAACCCGCGCCACCAGCCATCGCCGCCATGGCCGGGTCACCGGCAACGCCCCGCTGAACCAGAGTTGCGCTGGGATGATGTCGCGGATCGGCGGTAAAAAGCCCCGCCTGATCGGTCAGAATCACCAGTAAATCTGCATCAACCAAGCTGGCGACGAGCGCACCGAGCGTATCGTTATCACCGAACTTGATCTCGTCGGTGACGACTGTGTCATTCTCATTAATGATCGGAATGACCCCAAAACTCAGAAGGGTCGTCAAGGTCGCCCGGGCGTTCAGATAGCGGTTGCGATCGGCCAAATCCTCATGGGTCAGCAGGACCTGCGCGGTACCGAGACCGTGTTCGCGGAAGATCGTTTCATAGACCTGAACGAGGCCCATCTGACCCACTGCGGCGGCGGCCTGCAGTTCGTGCACAGCATTTGGCCGGCGGGTCCAGCCAAGGCGTTTCATTCCTTCCGCAATCGCACCCGACGAGACCAGCAGGACCTCAAGCCCGCGCTCGCGAAGCCGCGCTATTTGCCCGCCCCAGCGCTGGATAGCCTTGACATCAAGCCCTCGTCCTTCGTCTGTGACCAGCGAGGATCCGACCTTGACGACGATCCGTCGCGCGCGTGCCGCAACCGGACTAGTCGTCATGCTCAAAGCGCACATCAACGACCCCGTCATCGGGCTCCGGCTCCCGGTGCTCAACCATGGATTTCCAGATCTCAGAGCAGAGTGCGACGCAGCCTTCACCAGTGAGTGCGGAGACCTCAAACGTCGGACCTTTCCAGGGGAACCGCGCGACGATGTCGGCAATTCGCGCCGCACGATCGTCCGGGGCCAGCGTGTCGGTCTTATTCAGGACTAGCCAGCGCGGCTTGTCATACAGCGCAGGATCGTATTTTTTAAGCTCATTGAGGATCGCAATCGCCTCCGCCACCGGATCGCGGTTGACGTCAAACATCGACACATCAACCAGATGCAGAAGCAGTCGGGTGCGCGCCAAATGGCGCAAAAAACGATGGCCCAGCCCAGCGCCTTCAGCCGCACCCTCGATCAGACCCGGAATATCGGCGATGACAAAACTGCGCTCGAGACCGACCCGAACGACACCCAGGTTGGGGTGCAGGGTCGTGAATGGATAATCCGCGATGCGCGGCCTCGCATTCGAGACCTGCGTAATGAAGGTGGACTTGCCCGCATTGGGCATCCCGAGCAAACCCACATCGGCCAGCACTTTGAGCTCGAGGCGCAGCAGTCTTTGCTCACCTGGCTCACCATTGGTGGATTGGCGCGGCGCCCGGTTAACGCTGCTCTTAAAGTGCAGGTTCCCCAGCCCCCCCTGGCCGCCGCGCGCTAAAACTTCGCTCTGACCATGGCGAACAAGATCGAAAAGCCGTTCGTCAGTTTCCTCGTCATGGACCTCCGTCCCAACGGGCATCCGCAAAATGATGTCCTCGGCTCCCGCGCCGTATTGATCACTGCCGCGCCCGTGCTCACCGCCCTTGGCCCGATGCAAACGGGCGTAGCGATAGTCGATCAGCGTATTGATGTTGCGATCAGCGACCGCAATGACACTGCCGCCACGGCCGCCATCGCCCCCGTTCGGACCACCCTTGGGGATATATTTCTCTCGCCGAAAGCTCGCCATGCCGTTGCCGCCGTTACCAGCGACGACCTCGACGCGAGCCTCGTCGACGAATTTCATCTGTGCGGCCGGATCATGTTCGCCCGCACGAACGCGGGCGATTGACCGAGATCAGACGCTAGCTGCGGCCTCAGCCTCAGCCTCAGCC
>RFVZ01000067.1 GCA_009922405.1 Betaproteobacteria bacterium | reverse complement strand
CGCGGACGTCATCTACGTCCTGCGCATGCAGCACGAGCGCATGGAGCCCGGCCAGAACTTCGTGCCGACGCTGCGCGAGTACGCGCGCGTCTGGGGCGTGAACGCGCGCCGCGTGCGCCCCGGCCAGGTCGTGATGCACCCGGGCCCGATGAACCGCGGCGTCGAGATCGACAGCGCCGTGGCGGATGGACCACAGGCTGTGATTCTGTCGCAGGTGACCTTTGGGATCGCGGTCCGCATGGCGGTTCTGGGGATGATCGCGGCATGAAGATTTCGATCCTCAATGGACGCGTCCTGGTGCCGTGCGAACGGTCTGCTCCAACGGATGACCAACATGGGAGCGAGGCGGCTCTGCACATCGCCGATGGGCGGGTGGTCGCGATCGTTGCCCCGTCTGCCAGTCGGTTGGGTGTTTTGCCTGACGGATGGGTTCCTGACCGTGTGATCGACGCGCGAGGAATGATCATCGCGCCGGGGATCGTGGACTTGGCAGCCCGATTGCGTGAGCCGGGTTTTGAGTATCGCGCGACCCTCGAAAGTGAAATGCAGGCGGCCCTGGTGGGCGGTGTGACGGCCCTGGTGTGTCCGCCCGATACCGATCCACCGCTCGATGAACCTGGATTGGTCGAGATGCTCAAACACCGCGCCCGCGGGCTTGCCGGCGCGCACCTTTACCCCTTGGGCGCGCTCACTGTGGCCTTGCAGGGCGCCGTGATCACCGAAATGGCAGAACTCGCGGAGGCGGGTTGCGTGGGCTTTTCGCAAGCGAATGTTGCGATGGCCGATTCGCAGGTTTTATTGCGTGCGCTGCAGTACGCGAAGACGTTTGGTTTCCAGGTCTGGCTGCAGCCGCAGGATCCCTGCCTGGCCCGGGGCGGGATCGTCCACGCGGGCCCTCTGGCGAGTCGGATGGGATTGCCAGGTATCCCGGTGATTGCCGAAACGGTGGCGCTGCTGACGATGCTCGAGCTGGTCCGAGTGACTCAGGCACGGGTCCATTTTTGCCGATTGTCGTCGGCTGCCGGGGTGGGCCTGGTCAGGGCGGCAAAGCTCGAAGGCTTGCCGGTGACCTGCGATGTTTCGGTGCATCATTTACATGTCACGGATCAGGATATCGGCTGGTTTGATGCCAATCACCGAGTCGATCCGCCGTTTCGATCACAGCGTGACCGAGATGCCATTCGGGCTGGTCTTGAGGACGGCACCGTTGATGCAATTTGTTCGGATCATACGCCTGTCGATGATGATGCAAAAGCCTTGCCTTATGGGGAGGCCGAGCCCGGAACCACCGGTCTGGAATTACTCCTGCCGTTGGTCTTAAAGTGGGCCACTGAAACGCGCACCCCACTTGCTCGCGCGATCTCCACGATCACCACCGGCCCTGCGGCGATCGTCGGGGTTGATCAGATGGCCGGCACGGGTGCTGGTACGTTGGCGGTTGGGGCGGTTGCGGATCTGATGATTTTCGATCCGGATGTGTTGTGGACGGTGGACCGCAATAGTCTGGTCAGTCAGGGGCGCCATACGCCGTTCCTGGGCTACGAGCTGGCTGGGCGTGTGACGACGACTCTGGTCGCTGGGCAGCCGATCTTCGAACGCGTATGACGGATCAGGCTCGGTGAACTGGCGCCTCGTCCGCGCGGCGTGGCGGCTGTTTTGGATGTCGGTTTGTCTCCTGGCGGGGTTGGCAGCGGCATTGACGGTGATGCGAACACTTTCGCCGAACCTTCGGCGTGCTCTGATCCAAACCTGGGCGCGTTGGACACTGCGCGCGGCCGGTATTCGGGTGAAGTCAACCGGAAAACCCTGGATATCCGCCGGATTGGTTCTACCCAATCACGTCAGCTGGCTCGACATCCTCGTGATCGACTCCGTCGCACCGTGCTCGTTCATTGCAAAAGCCGAGATCCGGAGTTGGCCATTGGTTGGCTTGTTATGCGATCGCGCGGGCACGCTGTTCATCGAACGTGGTCGACGCCACGCTGTGCATCAAGTCCTCGAGACGGCGACCGAGCAACTCCGGGCAGGGGGACGGGTGGCGGTCTTTGCCGAAGGCACAACCAGCGATGGAACGGTTGTTCTGCCTTTTCATGCCAATCTGGTGGAGGCGGCAGTCCGCGCAAATTGCGCGGTGCAGCCATTAGCGTTGCGCTACGAAGATGGGTCAGGTCAGCGCTCTACAGCGGTGGATTTTGTCGGTGCCACGACATTCGCGCAGTCGCTTTGGCGGGTTCTTGCAGAACCCATCACGAGGGTGGTGATGGTGCCGCTTGCGCCGCTGACTCCACACGCCGCGCCAGACCCCGCCCAAAGCGCTGGCGTACGAAATCGGCACGGACTCGCCAGAGCGGCGGAGGTCGCTGTTCGGCAGACGCTCTTTCCTTTGGTGACAGGAGCTGAAGCTGAGGTCGTGTTCGGGGTTGGGGTTGGGGCTGCGGCTGAGTCAGCGTTCGCCCGAGCAGTCGATCTGGAGGATGTGACGATCTCGCAACCGCATCGCGGTGAGCTGACCGCCCCAGACACAGCCCGTATCGAGCGCGATCAGGTTGGGGCGGTTGATCAGGCCAAGGGTTGACCAGTGTCCGCAAATCACCGTGACTTCTGCGGTTTTGCGCGAGGGGCAGTCAAACCAGGGGACGTGTCCGATAGGGCCGGCGCCAAGGGCTTCCTTGGCCGCGAATTCCATGGTTCCCGATGGTGTTGCATAGCGGATTCGTGTCAGGGCATTCACGATGACTCGCAGTCGATCATGGCCGCGCAGTGAAGGGTTCCAGGTATTCGGCAAATCCCCATACATGGCTGCCAGAAAATCACGCCAGCCGGGGCCTCTCAATTCCGCCTCCACTTCGCCCGCCAATGCGAGCACCTCGGTTGCGCTCCAGTTCGGTACGACACCCGCATGAACGAGTAGGTGTTCTGCAGCGAAATGTGCGAGGGGACGATGGCGCAGCCACTGGAGCAATTCTTCACGGTCGGGTGCGGAAAGGATGGGGTTCAGGGTGTCGCTTCGGTGCACACGGCGAACGCCCGCCGCAACAGCAAGCAGGTTCAGGTCATGGTTGCCAAGCACAACGGTGGCTTGATCGCCTAGTGCACGCACGCGGCGCAAGGCGCCCAGCGAGTCGGGCCCGCGGTTAACGAGGTCGCCCGCGAACCAGAGTGCAGGCTGCGTTTGGTGATTGTCACCAGCACTGCGATCAATCTGCTCGAGCAGACGATCAAGTGCATGACAGCAGCCCTGAAGGTCGCCGATGACGTAAATGTCGGTGGGGTTCATCGCACTTTGTGGCATGGTTCAACAGGCCGTTACACTAGCGCGGCTGAGTGTTTTTGGGCGGCCCAGTTTCTGGTTTCTGTTCTGGATTCGACGGTTTATTGATGATTGATTCAATCCTGCCTGTCATTCTTTGCGGCGGTAGCGGTACTCGCCTTTGGCCCCTGAGCAGGGAGTCATTGCCGAAGCAATTCGTTCCGCTTGTCGGTGGGAGAAGCCTGTTGTCGGCCACCCTCGAGCGGTCCGCACGCGTTGCAAATTGGGGCGTCGACTTGAGCTTGCCTCAGAAGCCTGCAGTACTTTGTGTTGCCAACGAGTCGCACCGTTTTTTGGTCGCTGATGAATGTGACCAGGCCGGCGTAGCAGGAACCCTCCTGCTCGAGCCCCGAGGGCGCAATACTGCCGCGGCGATGGCCTGTGCGGCGTATTGCGCGATGACCAAGGCGTCTGAGTCTCAGCCGGACCCGCTGCTGCTTTTTCTGCCGTCGGACCAATACGTTCCAGATGTTGAATCATTTCGGCAGACTGTCGTTTCAGGCGTAGCAGCAGCGCGTGAGGGATGGTTCGTGACCTTCGGTGTCGTACCCCTCCAACCGTCGACGGCATACGGTTACATTCAGTATGGTGATTCGATTGTCGAGCACTGTCGCGACGATATTCGAAACGACGTTCGAAGCGATGTGCGCAAGGTCGTGCGCTTCGTCGAGAAACCAAACGCGCTGAAAGCAGCCGAGTTGTTGGCGCGCGGTGATCACTGGTGGAACGCTGGCATTTTTTTGGTAAGCGCGAAAACCCTGCTCGCAGCCCTGGAGCGTCATGCGCCGGATATCTTTGAAGTCGCTGAGCTCGCGATGCGCGGTGCCAAGTTAGACGGACATTTCTTGCGCCCGGACCCTTCTGAGTTTTTGAATATTCGTTCAGAAAGTATCGATTATGCGGTGCTTGAACATCATGATCGGATTGCCGCGGTGCCCTTTGCTGGCGCCTGGAGCGACGTTGGTAGCTGGAATGCCGTCGCGGAGCTGGCCGATGCTGATTCCGAGGGCAATCGTGCGGTCGGACAAACCTTGGCGATTGATTGCCAGCGCACTTACCTGCATGCGCCTCATCGTGTCGTTGTCGCGCTGGGTCTGTCAGATGTCCTGGTCATCGACACGCCGGATGCGGTTCTGGTGGCTAGCGCCTCCGAGGCAGAGCGAGTCAAGGATGTGGTGTCTAAACTGCGTGAGCGAGGTCTTTCGGTGGCCACCCAACATCGACGCGTTGCGCGTCCCTGGGGCGAATATGACGCAATCGATTCGGGTGATCGTTTTCAGGTGAAGCGCATCACGGTGAAGCCCGGCGAGCAACTCTCTCTGCAGATGCATCATCACCGGGCCGAGCATTGGATCGTTGTGCGCGGGACCGCGCGCGTCACGCGTGGCGATGAAACCTTTCTGTTGTCAGAAAATGAAAGCACCTACATTCCACTGGGCACGGTACATCGATTAGAAAACCCTGGCCGGGTGCCGCTGGAAATGATTGAAGTGCAATCAGGTAGTTACTTGGGCGAGGACGATATCGTCCGCTTTGAAGATACCTATGGACGTGTTGTTCCCCCTCCCGGAGAAGCCCCATGAACCAAGCCCAGACCGGTAGCGACCCATCGGGTAACGCGCCTTTCGAGTTAGAGCACCTTGACGGTTCGATTTTCAAGGCCTACGACATCCGTGGCATCGTCGATCGGACATTGACGGAAGGCGCCGTATTGCATATCGGCCGCGCTCTGGGCCTCGCGATTTTGCGCGGCGCTCATCAAGCGCGTGGTGCTGGCGCAGGCCTTAGTCCGGCGGGCCGACCGGCCATTTCATTGGGTCGTGATGGTCGCCTTTCCGGGCCAAGGCTGGCAAAAGCGCTCGGTGACGGATTGCGCGATGTCGGGGTCGACGTGATTGATTTGGGTTGTGTAACGACCCCGATGACGTACTTCGCCGGCTTTGAGCTGGGGACGGGCTCTGCCGTCATGGTCACGGGCAGTCATAACCCGCCTGAATACAATGGACTCAAGATGGTGGTCGCCGGTGAAACGCTGCACGGTCAAGCCATTCAGGGCCTACTTGCGGCAATCCGTGATGGCGTAACCTCGGATGACCAGATGCTCGATCTGGCTGCTCGCGGGCATCTGCATCAAGAGGATATTGCTGGGAGGTATCTGAATCGAGTCGCTGGCGATCATCCGGACGCATTGCGCCTTGCTCGTCCGATGCGGATTGCGATTGATGCCGGCAACGGCATTGCGGGGGCGTTTGCGCCCGCGCTATTTCGGGCCTTGGGGTGCGAGGTGATCGAGTTGTTCTGCGAGGTTGATGGTTCTTTTCCAAATCATCATCCGGATCCGGCACACCCTGAAAACCTTCAGGATCTGATCCAGGCGGTTCAATCTCAAGACGCTGAACTGGGGTTGGCGTTTGACGGTGACGGCGATCGTCTGGGCATTGTGACTCGAACGGGCAACATCATCTGGCCCGATCGGCAGCTCATTTTGATGGCGCGCGATGTGCTGTCACGCCGACCCGGTGCCGAGATTATTTTTGATGTGAAGTGCTCACGCCATGTTGCCCATGAAGTGCGTGGGGCCGGTGGAGTCCCTGTTATGAATGCGACTGGGCATTCCTTAATTAAATCCCGTTTGCGGTCGACCGGTGCCCCATTCGCTGGCGAGTTAAGTGGGCATTTGTTTTTTGCAGAGCGATGGTATGGCTTCGATGACGGTCTGTACGCAGGTGCACGTCTGCTGGAGATCTTGTCCCGCTCAAAGAATGCGTCTGAGGTCCTAGATGCGATTCCTCAGGATCAGTCGACGCCAGAGCTTCAGGTGAAGCGCCCCGAGGGTGAAAACCATCGCTTCGTCGCCCAACTGCTGCAGACAGCCCCACTTGCCGGAGAGCGCGAACGGATCACAATCGATGGCTTGCGGGTGGAATTTGAAGATGGCTTTGGACTCGTGCGGGCGTCCAACACGACGCCGGTTCTGGTCTGTCGTTTCGAGGGGGACAGCGTGCAGGCGTTATCGAACATTCAGGCGCAATTTGCCCAGGCGATGCGCGCAATTGACCCATCGATCGACTTGCCTTTTTAGCGCCTTGTAGGGACCTGTTCGGCCCTATACGGCCCTGTAACCCCTTATCGTCGATATGCCTCGCGCACTTCGTCGCGCCAGTCGGGGAGGCGCAAGCCGAAGGCTGCTTCGAACCGACCGCAATCGAGCACTGACCAGGCTGGACGTCTGGCTGGTGTGGGCCAGTCGGCGGTTGTGATGGGTTGGACGCTGACATCGAGCCCCGCCGCCGCGCAGGCTTCCAACGCGAACTCGTACCAGCTCGTATGACCCGAGGCGGTCAGGTGGTAAAGCCCCTCGCGCCCGGGCTCGCGCCAAAGCGCCAATGCGGCATCGATCGCGGCTTGGGCCAGACTGGAGGCATGTGTTGGGGTGCCCTGTTGGTCGGCAACGACCCGCAACGCGCCGCCACCCCGGGCACGGTTCAGAATGGCCTCCGGAAAGCATTTGCCGCCGCGCGACCAGACCCACGCGGTGCGCAATATGAGCGCGCGTGCGCCGCTGGCGAGCACCGCCTGTTCTCCAGCGAGCTTGCTGCTGCCATAGACCGAAAGCGGGTCGGGTCGATCGGTTTCGAGCCAGCCGCGGGGTTGACCTGACACGGGGGTAACGACCTCATTGACTGGCGCGACGCCGTTGAAAACAAAATCGGTTGACCAGTGAACGAATAGCGCGCCGCAGTCGCCCGCGGTCTCAGCGAGCAACTGTGGGGCCTCGGCATTCACTGCGGTTGCCCCGGCCGGATCAGACTCTGCGGCGTCGACAGCGGTCCAGGCGGCGGGGTTGAAGATGATGTTGGGCGCGATCGCGCGGACGGTATCGGCGATAGCTACCCGATTAGTCAGGTCGAGTTGTTGACGATTCAGTGCAACGACTTCGCCATGTCCAGCAAGCCGCTCGACCAAGGCCCGGCCAACCTGGCCGCTTGAGCCGGTGACCAGAAATTTAAGGGCCATCGTGATTGATACTGATGCCGCCAATTGAACCGATCTCGAAGATTTCCGCCCGGCTCAGGCCGGGGGCGCCTTCGTCCTTGGGCGAGAGTCGGGCGTCGCTACCTGCGAGGGGCCAATCGATACCAATTTCAGGGTCATTCCAACAAATAGATCGTTCACCGGACGCATGCCGAAAGGCGTCGACTTTATAAAAAACTTCGGCAACATCGCTCAATGCAACGAACCCGTGACCGAATCCGGGAGGAATCCAGGCCTGCTGACGATTCGCTTCTGAAAGTACGAATCCGGTCCATTGGCCAAAATGCGGCGAGCCCCGGCGAAAATCAACCGCGACATCGAAGATCTCGCCACGTGAGCAGGTGACGAGTTTGGATTGCGGTTGCTCCAATTGGTAGTGCAGGCCCCGAACGACCCCGCGCAGCGAGCGTGAAAGATTGTCCTGAACAAAGGTCCCGCGAAAACCGGTCGCTTCGGCGAATACCCTGGCGTTGAACTGCTCGGTGAAAAAACCGCGGTCATCGGCAAACAATGCGGGTTCGAGGATCAGGACGCCCGGGAGACTGGTGGCTTTGACCTGCATGGTGTTTATCCAAAAATCTGTTCGTCGATGACCCGAAGCAGGTACCGGCCGTAGCCGGTCTTGGCCAGCGGCTTGGCAAGCGTGCGCAGTTGGTCTGCATCGATCCAGCCGAGCCTGAATGCAACCTCTTCGGGGCAAGCGACTTTCAGGCCCTGGCGCCGTTCAATCGTCTCAATGAAGGCGCTCGCCTCGAGCAAGGATTCGTGAGTCCCGGTGTCGAGCCAGGCGTAGCCGCGCCCCATGACCGCGACCTCGAGTTGACCCATGGCAAGGTAGGCCCGGTTGACGTCGGTGATCTCAAGCTCGCCGCGTTGTGAAGGTTTAACCTGCGCGGCGATTTCAAGGACCCGATTGTCATAAAAATAGAGCCCCGTGACGGCATAGCGCGACTTGGGGTTAACAGGTTTTTCTTCGATGTCGATGGCGTGACCGCTGGCGTCGAAACTGACGACGCCGTAGCGCTCGGGATCTTCGACAGCGTAGGCAAAAACAGTCGCGCCGTGTTCGCGTTGTGCCGCCGTGCGGACGAGCGCGGACAGATCATGGCCGTGAAAAAGATTGTCACCAAGCGCCAGTGCGACGCGATCGTCGCCGACAAAGTCGCGACCAATGATGAAAGCCTGCGCAAGACCATCGGGCGAGGGCTGCTCTGCATAGCTAAAGGTCACGCCCCATTGCTGACCGTCGCCCAGGAGTTGTCTGAAACGGGGAAGATCCTGGGGCGTGGAGATGATCAAAATCTCGCGAATACCCGCCAACATGAGTGTCGTGAGCGGGTAGTAGATCATCGGCTTATCGAAGACCGGCAGCAGCTGTTTCGATACGACTTGTGTCACTGGGTACAAGCGCGTGCCAGACCCTCCGGCGAGCAGAATGCCTTTCATTCTTGCCGCCCACTGTACTGCTGGGAAATCCAGTCGCGATAGCGACCGCTGGTGACGTTTTCGAGCCAATCACCGTGGTTCAGGTACCACTGAATGGTCTCTTCGAGTCCGCTTTCGAAGGTCTTGGCGGGCGTCCATCCCAATTGGTCGCGCAGGCGGCTCGCATCAATCGCGTAGCGCTGATCATGGCCGGGGCGGTCGGTCACAAAGGTAATCAGGCGTCGATACGATCGGCCTTCGGGGTCCGGGCGCAAACGATCCAGAACGTCGCATAGCGTCTGTACGAGATCGAGATTTCGCCGCTCGGCATTGCCACCGATTACCCAGGTTTCCCCTGGGTTGCTGCCTTCAAGGACCGTTCCGATCGCGGTGCAGTGATCAATAACATGCAGCCAGTCGCGGACGTTACTACCGTCGCCGTAGACGGGGATCGATTCGCCGGCAAGTGCCCGATGAATCGTCAGTGGAATCAGTTTTTCTGGAAACTGGAACGGTCCGTAATTGTTCGAGCAGTTCGTGATTAGGGTCGGTAGACCATAGGTGTGATGCCAGGCGCGCACCAGATGGTCACTGGCCGCTTTCGAGGCGCTGTAAGGGCTGTTCGGCGCGTAAGGTGTGAGCTCATTGAACGCGGGGTCCTGTGGGCCGAGTGACCCAAAGACCTCATCCGTTGAGACATGCAAAAAGCGAAAACGATCCCGGCTCTGGGGTGCTAGTTGGTTCCAGAACAGTCGCGACTCCTCGAGTAAGGCATGAGTCCCATTGACGTTGGTCCGAACAAAGGCGTCGGATTCGGCGATTGACCGGTCGACATGACTTTCGGCAGCGAAGTGAACCAAGGCGCGAGGCTGATGTTGTTCGAGCAGCGAACGTACGAGGGAGCGATCGCCGATATCACCCACCACAAGATTTAGGCGGGGATCGTCTGCCAGCGTTTCAAGGTTGGCAGGATTGGCTGCGTAGGTGAGCGAATCGAGGACGACGATCGACTCCCCCGACGTTGCGATCGTATTCAACACAAAATTGGCACCGATAAACCCGGCGCCGCCAGTGACAAGAAGCATGGGAAGGCCTAAAAGCGATCTTGCGTGACGCAACCGTCAAGGATAGCGGCAAAATGGAGGATCTTTGCCGGTTGCCTGGAAGTCAGCACATCATGCGAATTCTGATCATAAAGACCACCTCGATGGGGGATGTCGTCCATGCGCTCCCGGTTGCGACGGATCTGGCTCGTCACTTTCGCCAGAAGGGCGCTGAATTGGAACTGGATTGGGTGGTCGAGGACACCTATGCCGACTTGATCCAGTGGCATCCAGCCGTCGGACGGACTTTGCCGGTCGCCGTGCGGCGTTGGCGGAACGCCCCGTTTTCGGCGGCGACCCGATCCGAATGGAAAATCTGGCGCGATAGTGTTCGTGGCCGCCGTTACGGTCTGGTGCTCGACCTGCAGGGACTTATCAAGAGCGCATTGTTGTCGACCCAGGCGATCGGGCCGCGGGCAGGCTTTGATCGGGCCAGCGTCCGCGAGCCTCTGGCCACATGGGCGTATGGCAAGACGTATGCCGTAGACCCCAAGTTGCCGCCCGTGGAGCGGGTGCGCAAGCTGGCAGGTGCCGCCGTAGGTTATCATCCGGTTGGCAACCCGGTCTTTGGCCTTCGTGCACCACCAGACCCTGGCGGGGAGGTATGTGCATTCGCGGGCCGGTTCGGGGAACACGCGTTTGCGGTTCTTCTACATGGGACTGCGCGGGAAGAAAAGCGATGGCCAGATCGATCCTGGCGCGCGTTGCTCGAGTTGTTTGAAGCGGCTCGGCGATTTTCGATTTTGCCTTGGGGTAATCCCGCTGAGCAGGCCCGCGCAAGGGCCTTGACCGAGGGGCTGCGCTACGCCCAAGTGGCGCCGGCGATGACGATGGCCGAAGTCACCTGGTTGATGTCAAGGGCCAATCTTGTGGCAGGGGTTGACACTGGGTTGCTCCACCTTGCAGCGGCCTATGGTGCGCCACTGGTCGGTATTTTTACGGCGACCGATCCGCGAGTTTACTTTCCGGACTGGCTGGTCCGCGCTGAAGCGGTGGGGGGTGTGGCGAAGCCGCCTACCCCCGATCAGGTGCGTTCCGTGATCGACCGGATTGGACGTTGGCACTAAGGCCGGAGTCGTCGAAGCGGGACGAGGGTCTGCCGCGCCATCGGCGTGACTCGCGCAACCCCCGTAACCAGCGTAATCCACGTAACCCACGTAATCCGCTGCAGCAGCTGAGTCTGCTGCTCTGGACGCTATTGGTCCGATTCGCGACGCCGGCTCTGCTCTTGCGGCTTTGGCTAAGGGCCCGACGCGAGCCCGGTTATGGGTCT
>RFVZ01000660.1 GCA_009922405.1 Betaproteobacteria bacterium | reverse complement strand
CTCACCGTCTGGGGCGGCAAGATTACAACCTACCGCAAGCTTGCAGAAGAAGCGGCACGCTTGATCTGTGACCAACTCGGGATGAACCGGCCTGATTGGACTTCCGGTGCAGCGTTGCCCGGTGGTGATTTTTCGAAGTGGGTCTCGACAACCGATCGCCCAGATCAGGGCTTTGAGCAATTTGTGTCAGCGCTTGCCCTCGAATTTCCACTGCTTCCGGCGGATCTCCTTCGGCGCTGGGTCCGGTCTTATGGCGCATTGGTCGAAGAATTTCTCGTGCATGGCTGCTCATTAGGGGAGGAGCTTGCGCCCGGCATTTTTGAGGCCGAACTCCGTTACCTGCGCGATCGCGAGTGGGCGTTGACACTTGAGGACGTTTTGTGGCGACGCAGCAAACTGGGTCTTCATTTGCCGCCAGGGGCAGCTGAGCGGCTCTCACAATGGTGGGATGCTGAAAATCAGCGTACGGTTCCACGAACATGAATCATTCGCTATGCAATTAAGGCTGGACCAGGTCAGTCGGCAGGAAGGATTGGAGACGCACCTCTATCCGCTTGACCTTCATCTTAAGCCGGGGTCACTGACGGTGCTGCTGGGAGCGACCCGCGCCGGGAAGACCTCATTGCTGCGCCTGCTGGCGGGACTCGATATCCCGAGCAGGGGCAAGATTTGGGTCGATGGCCAGGACGTCACGGGCATGCCAGTTCGATCCCGCGACGTTGCCATGGTGTATCAGCAATTCATCAACTACCCTTCGTTGACGGTGGCACAAAATATTGCGTCGCCGCTCAAGTTGAGCGGGCGCTTGGACGTATCGGCGATTGCGCAGCGAGTCAGGGATGTCGCGCAACGACTTCAGATTGAGTCTTTTTTGGACCGTTACCCGGCTGAGCTGTCGGGTGGGCAGCAGCAACGGGTTGCACTGGCCCGCGCACTGGCCAAATCGGCGTCTCTGATGTTGCTCGATGAGCCGCTGGTCAATCTGGATTACAAGCTTCGC
>RFVZ01000659.1 GCA_009922405.1 Betaproteobacteria bacterium | reverse complement strand
CGTATGTCGACGGTCTACATGCCAGGCGACAAGATCACGATGTTGCCGGACAACGCCATCGAACGCTGGTCGCTCGACTCCGGGCGGCACTTGCCGGCGCTTTCGATGTACGTCGATCTCGATGAAACCGGGACTGGAATCGTCGATGGTTTCTCGCGCGTTGATCGGGTCAGGATCGCCGAGAACCTGCGTCATGATCATCTCGAGGGCGTGGTGACGGAGGCTTTGCTCAATGAGGCACCCGAAAGCGCTGCGCCCACCGATTTGCCTCGCGCGTTTGCGCTGCGAGCCCTCTGGCGCCTGACTCTGGCGCTGGGCGCCGAACGCGACCAACTCCGCGGCAAGCCCGAACCGCGTAATCGAGTTGATTTTTCGTTCTATATCGATCGTGAGCCCGATGGCGCCGAGAAGGTCAGGATCGTTCAACGTCGCCGTGACGCACCGCTCGATCGGATCGTGGCCGAACTGATGATCCTCGCAAACGCCCGCTGGGGTCGTCTGCTGGCGGATCATCGGGTTCCAGGGATTTACCGGATTCAGCCTCCGGGGACGCGGGTTCGCATGGCGACCCATGCCGCGCCGCATGCGGGGCTGGGCGTGGCGCAGTACGCCTGGTGCACGAGCCCATTGCGACGCTATGTCGATCTGGTCAATCAGCGCCAGGTGATTGCCGTGCTAACGGGGCGCACGCCCCCGTACACCGGAAGCGATGCAGACCTGTTCGCGGTTCTGTCGGCGTTCGATGCGAAGTACGAGGCTTATGCGGACTTTCAGTCCCGCATGGAGCGGTGGTGGTGCCTGCGATGGCTGCAGCAGGAGGGGTTGACTCGGGTTGAGGCAGTGGTGACGCGAGACGATATGGCTCGCCTCGTTCATGCCCCGCTGGTGCTTCGGGTGACCGGGATGCCGATGCTTTCACCGGGCCGGCGCATCGTGATCGATCTGGTGGAGCAGGATGAACTCGACCTGACCATTCACGCCCGGTTTGTGGAGGTGGACGG
>RFVZ01000658.1 GCA_009922405.1 Betaproteobacteria bacterium | reverse complement strand
GAACTCTTCCGCCTCGAGGTGCCCGAGATCGAACAGGGCCTGCTCGAAATCAAGGCGGCCTCACGCGACGCAGGGGTCCGCGCCAAGATTGCGGTGCTTGCCCATGATCGGCGGGTTGACCCCATTGGTACCTGTGTGGGCGTTCGTGGTTCGAGGGTCCAGGCGGTCACGGGAGAACTTGCCGGTGAGCGGGTTGATATTGTTTTGTGGAGCGAAGATCCCGCTCAGTTCGTGATCGGTGCACTGGCGCCCGCGAATGTCAGTTCGATTGTGGTCGATGAAGAAAAGCACGCCATGGACGTCGTGGTTGACGAAGACAATCTGGCGCTTGCGATTGGCACGGGTGGCCGCAATGTTCGGCTCGCCAGTGAGTTGACCGGATGGCAAATCAACATCATGACGGCCGACGAAAGCCACTCCAAGCAAGAGGGCGAGCGTTCGAGTCTGCGCGAGCGCTTCATCGATAGCCTGGATGTGGACCAGGAGGTGGCCGACATTCTGATCGACGAGGGCTTCACGAGCCTTGAAGAGATCGCATACGTCCCGATCGCCGAAATGCTTGAAATCGAAGCATTCGATGAGGACACGGTCAATGAGTTGCGTAACCGTGCCCGCGATGTGCTGGTGACTCGTGCCATTGCGACGGAAGAAAAGATTGAGAGCCTCTCGGAAGATCTGCTTTCGCTTGAGGGCGTGGATCGCGAGCTGGCGGCCAAGCTGGCCGATATCGGTATTCAGACCCGCGATGATCTGGCTGAACTCGCCATCGACGAACTGATGGAAGCGACCCAGATTGAAGAACAGGCTGGGCGGGAATTGATCCTGCGCGCACGAGCCCATTGGTTTGCCGCAGAAGAGAACGCAGCCGCTGAGGCCGCTGCGGGTTCATCGGCTGATCACACCGGTGGCTCCAACGCTGCCACTGGCGCATAGGTCTTAAGGAACGGAATGGCTAGTATTAATGTCGAGAAATTTGCTGCCGAATTGAAGATGCCAACGGACG
>RFVZ01000657.1 GCA_009922405.1 Betaproteobacteria bacterium | reverse complement strand
TGTACCGATTGTCACGGGGGTAATGCCACCGTCATGCGCGGTAAATCGACGGACCCCGAGAGCCGCGCCTACCGGACCGCACTCGATAGCGCACACGTGCTTCCGCGCAATGAACGGTTCTGGAAGTACCCTTCATCGGCTAACCCAGAGCGTTCGTACACGAAGCTCAATCAGGAAAACCCAGCCTACGTTCGATTTATTAATCCTGGCGATTTGCGTGTTGCCCGGGACGCGTGCGGGTCCTGCCATTTGCCCATCATTCAGGCCCAGGAACGTAGCTTGATGTCGACGACCGCCATGCTTTGGGGCGGCGCTAGTTATAACAACGGAATCCTCCCCTACAAGCGTTATATCTTGGGTGAGTCGTACACCGCGCATGGCGAGGCGGCAGCCATTGTTAACCCTGTCAAGGTCGATAACGACCTGTTTGTGCACAAGGGCATTCTTGACCGTTTGTTGCCGCTACCGGCTTGGGAAAGCGCGCCGCCGGCTGACGTTTTTCGAGTGTTCGAGCGTGGTGGACGCGTGATTTCGAGCCAGTTCCCCGAAATTGGATTGCCCAATAGCTCGGGCACGCTCCAAAAACTTGACGAACCTGGGCGTCCAGATATCCGACAGTCCAACCGTGGTCCGGGTACCGGAAACCGCATCGCGGTCCCACTGATCAACATTGCAAAAACCCGACTCAACGACCCGGATTTGTGGTTCCTGGGAACCAACGAGCAGCCTGGCGATTATCGTTCATCGGGTTGTACGGCGTGTCATACCATTTACGCAAATGATCGTGACCCCCGGCACTCTGGGCCTTACGCCAAGTTTGGGAATACCGGAACGACCCAGACGGTGGATCCGACGATTCCTAAAAATGAACCGGGGCATCCGCTCAAGCATGAGTTCACGCGCGCCATCCCGTCTTCGCAGTGCATGGTCTGCCATATGCACCAGCCCAACATTTTTGTGAATTCGTTTTACGGATACACGATGTGGGATTACGAATCGGATGCGCC
>RFVZ01000656.1 GCA_009922405.1 Betaproteobacteria bacterium | reverse complement strand
ATCCTCGTGCGTTTGACACGCTGTGGGATCCAATGGACGACTTCGAGCAGGATGACGGCTTCTACAGTGACCGTTATGACGAAGACCTCGAGGACGACTATGTGGTCGGTTGTGATCCGGCTGAGGACTCCTGGTTGGAGGCTGCCTATGAGGACCGCTACGACTTGGGCGACTATTAAAGTGCCGAGTGTGGTAGTAATGCCACACCGTTGACAGTCTGGGCAGAGTTCGCTATACTACTGAAACTGAAGCGTTACTTGGAGAATACTATGCCACGCAAGAACACCAACTACCTGCTGGAACTGATTGACAGCGGACTGCTCAGTGCTGAGGATGTCGTTACTATGGCTCTGCAGTACATGAGCGAAGACGAAGTCACCGATATGATGCGGGACAATGACATACTCGTTGAGGATGACGAGGAGTTCGGCGACTACGATGACCGCCAGCCCGACGAAGCTCAGGAATGGTACGACTTCGACCCAGACTGTTAAAGTGCCGTAGTGTGGGACTGTAGCAACGGTTGACAGTCCCACCGGCCCACTGTATACTACTGAGACTGAAGCACTACTTGGAGAGCACTATGTGGAAAACGGAAAATCAGCGAGTTCTGGAAGAAGCCCTCAAACAGTTGGTTGAGGATGAAGGTACTGCCTATGCCGCAGGCTACCTGTCCAGTTTCGCTGTGAGTATGCTGGCAGACCTGCCCAAGCGGAAACAGAAGGCGGAGATCGCTCAGATCCTGCGTCATAACGCCGACTACAAGGTCACCGTGCGGCATCTGTTGACTGGTGAGGAGGTTGAAATCCGACGCGGTGATCGCGGTACCGTCTTGGATCCTAGTATGGAACGCTATCACACTATGTGAGTGTGGGATCGCTGCCACAGTGTTGACAGGCTGTGGCAGTGACCGTATAATACTTGAACTGAGACACACTTTAGGAGAACGCAATGACCGCTACCGCTAACATCTCTGAACTTCACGCTGTTGCCACTGCTCGTGCCGC
>RFVZ01000655.1 GCA_009922405.1 Betaproteobacteria bacterium | reverse complement strand
GCCGAATTCATCGCCTCGAGATTCATCTGGTAACTCCGGGACGCGGAAATCATGTTGACCATTTCCTCTACCGGATTGACGTTCGAGTAGGTCACGAACCCCTGCCCATCGGCCTTCGGATGATTCGGCTCATAAACACGCCGCGCAGGCGCCGTGCTGTCGGAAATCGACATCACCTCAACGCCGTCCGCTCCCTGTTCCTCCATGGGAATCGTGCGAAAAATAACCTGCTTGCCCTTGTAGGGTTGCCCGTTGGTATCCACCGTGCTGTCCGCGTTGGCCAGATTGCTGGCAACTGTGTTCAGACGCAGTGACTGCGCATGAAGCGCTGTTGAGGCAACGTGAAGACTACTGATCAGACTCATGAGGAACCTTAACGACCATCCGGGGTCATGGCATTGATTCGGCTGCGGAACGCGCCAGCCAGAAACCGCATTTGGGCTTCCGTCTTGGTCACGTTCTCCGCAAAATGAGCACGCTCGATATCCAGATCGACCGTATTGCCATCCATCGAGGGCTGCATCGCCGTACGAAACAACTGCGTCGGCATCCCGGGGCGAAATGTGCTGGACGGCATGTGCCCTGTGCTGGTCACCGCGAGCGGAACCCGGTTGCTATAACCCTGCCCCTCGAGTTGCTCTCGCAGGGCAGCGGCGAAATTAACGTCCTTGGCCCGAAAGCCAGGCGTATCTGCGTTGGCCAGATTGGAGCCCAGAATCTGTTGGCGATACGTACGCAACCGCAACGCGGTCTCGCCAAAAGATAAAGGGTCGTAATCGGGAACCGGATTCATGAGCTACCTTGTGAATTCAATGGGAGTATGCAGGTTTCATGCCACCAATAACGGTCTGCGCCATTCCGAGCAAATGAGCTTCCGTCACCTCAAACACGCCACCTACCCCCTACAAACGCCACTCGACCAGGCCAATGCAAACCTTGCCGCAGCCAAATCGGCAACTATTGCCGACCCAATCAGTTCGCCGCCTTGATCAGGCGGCCATTGACCGGCTGC
>RFVZ01000654.1 GCA_009922405.1 Betaproteobacteria bacterium | reverse complement strand
CAAAAAATTGATACTGGAAGAGGGCCGCAATCGCGACGAGATCGACGTAGTTCATGGGTTTATGACCGGACAGGGTTTGTTGAAGCGACTCGCCAGTTTGGCGCAGTCTGACATCCGAGCGGTCTAGCTAGCCACGTTGAGCATGCGAAGGCGCTAGAATTGATTTCCTTGTTTCATTACTTTTGGAAAATTCCATGCTGGCCAAGCGGACGAGCAAGAACCAGATCACCCTGCCCAAGGCCATCGTCCAGATAGTCGGTGAGGCTGACTACTACGACGTTACGGTTCAGGACGGAAAAATCGTGTTGACCCCAGTTCGTTTGCATCAATCCGATGCAATACGGACCAAACTGGAAGAACTGGGAATCACCCAGAATGATGTTGGCGACTCGATCGCCTGGGCGAGACGGCGTGCATGACCTCCCCTCGCGTTGTCCTGGACACAAACTGTTTAATCTCGGCCCTGCTCTTTTCGCGGGGGCGTTTCGCCTGGTTGCGTGACGCTTGGCAGTCCAGACGTTTCGTTACCTTGGCCAGTCATCACACGGTCAGCGAACTGATGAGAGTACTCGCGTACCCCAAGTTCAAACTGACGCGCTACGAACAGGAGACGCTGCTAGGCGAATTTCTGCCCTATGTCGAGACTGTTAGGATCGCGAGCAATGCCGATGGCTTACCGGAAATTCGCGATTCGGACGACATCATCTTTCTCGTCCTTGCCGCCGTAGGTCTTGCCGACGCGCTGGTCACCGGTGATGGTGACATCCTGGCCGTTCGCGAGCAGTTTCACGTTCCCATCCTCACCATTGCGGAATTCGCCGACTGGTTTGACCCACGGGCATAGTTAGCCGAGATCGATAAGACAACTCAGGCAGCGATTCAAGGTGGCTTCGGTACGAAGCTCCCGCCTACGTAGAAGGGACATTCCATTTCGGTGGGCGCTTATTCAAAAACGCATCAAAGCCTTCGCGGGCCTCATCGGTCCCACGCACTCGGGCAATTGTCTGTGCGGTGAG
>RFVZ01000653.1 GCA_009922405.1 Betaproteobacteria bacterium | reverse complement strand
TGATCGGACCGAATGGCGCGGGCAAGACCACCGCGTTTAATTTGATCTCGGGGCAGTTCAATCCGGATGAGGGGGCGATTACCCTCGAGGGGCAGTCGATCGCAGGCATGTCGCCAGAGGCTATTACGCGAGCGGGTGTCGGCCGTTCATTTCAGATTACCAATCTTTTCCCGGCTCTGACCGTGGCCGAGAACGTTCGACTTGCGGTACAGGCGCGCGATCCCAATCGATTTGGTTGTTGGGTCAACGCGGAGTCCCTTAAGGAGGTCAATCAGCAAACCGAAGCCATCGTGCGCACCATGGGGCTGGCTGGCGTGGAGGGGGCCGAGGCTTCGTCTCTGTCTTACGGGGGTCAGCGTTTGCTGGACATGTCGTTGGCGCTGGCAACAAAGCCTCGCGTCTTGCTTCTGGATGAGCCACTGGCAGGGCTAGCAGCGCTCGAACGTCAACGTGTCGGGGACTTGATCAAGCAGATCTCGCAGGACCTTCCTGTGTTGTTGGTCGAACATGATATCGACCGGGTTTTTGCGTTGGCGGACGCGGTCACGGTGATGAATGAGGGGGCGGTACTGGTCGATGGCGGTGTGAATGATGCGCGCGACTCCAAACGCGTTCAGGAGGTTTATATTGGTTCGGGATCGGAGGCGTTGGCCGGTAAGCACCGTGAATCAGCCGCCATCGAACGTGAACTTCTCCGACTGGATCAAGTCAATACCTACTATGGCAAGAGCCACATTTTGCGTGACGTGAGCTTCCACGTCGCTGAGCATGAAATCGTCGCCTTGTTGGGTCGAAACGGCGCCGGCAAGTCAACTTTACTCAAAACGATTGTGGGTATCGCGCCGCCAGCGAGTGGGGATATTCGTTTGGGTGGGATTCCCTTGGCCCGAGATCCCTCAGCCGAGATTACCCGCCGTGGCGTCTCTTACGTACCCCAGGGTCGGGGTTTGTTTTCCGGAATGTCAGTCGCAGAGAACCTTGAACTCGGTCGGATGCGACGGCGTAACGGCCAGGGGG
>RFVZ01000652.1 GCA_009922405.1 Betaproteobacteria bacterium | reverse complement strand
CTGATGCATCCAGCCAAGGCGCTCGAGCGCGCTCAATCTCGGGTTCAATAGGGGGTCAATCGCGGGTTCAATCGCGGGTTTAATCAGGAACCGACCAATATACCGATGGGCTTTGCTTACCCCTGGGCATGCGCCATGACGCTCGGGGTGGCGCTCCTTCTGAGTTGCACGGCTGGCTGGGTCGGGATGCAACGCCTTCGCCTTGGGATTAAGGCGCCCGAGATGACCCGAGTTGAACCAGGTGATCCCCGCGGGGATGAAATGTTCAAACGGGCCTATCGGATTCAGATGAACACGCAGGAGGGCGCCCTTGTTTTTCTGCCAGCTCTCTGGATCTGCGCGTTTGGTTGGAGCGATCAGCTGGCTGGCGCACTGGGCGGAATCTGGATCGCTGCGCGGGTCTGGTATGCCTTGGCCTACGCGGCGGATCCGACCTCGCGGCGCTCGGCGTTTTTGCTCTCACAGACGATTTATGTCGTGACCTGGCTCGGTGGGGCGGCCGGACTCGTCCTGGCCGCTTTGCGGGTGTAGTCAATCGACCCCTTGTATGAAGTCTCTACGAAACCCCGAACGCTAACCGACGCATCCCGGTGCCTTACTTCGAGAGGATGTGTTGCCCGAACTCGGTTGGACCCAGACCGGGCTGGCGAATCGACTCATGGTCAGCCGACAAACTGTTTCACAACTGCTGCACGAAGAGAAAGCCGTGACCGCTGAAATGGCAATCCGAATTTCCAGCGCTGTCGGCGGCACGCCTGAGAGTTGGCTTGGCATGCAACAGGCCGTTGACCTGTGGGAAGCTGGAATCAAGCTCCAAAGCAACCCAGCGCTGGCTCCATTATTCCAACGAGCGTCTCTGGCGGTCTGACTTGTAAGACTCGACCCGCAACCCGATTTTGTAAACCCTTAGGCCCGAATTTTCTCGGCAGTCGCGCCCGGCGCGGCGCTGGCGAGCACACAAAGACAAGCGGGGTATTGCTTAACTTTCGCCGCTATGAGTGTGATTTTGCAGGGTGCC
>RFVZ01000651.1 GCA_009922405.1 Betaproteobacteria bacterium | reverse complement strand
GATATGCGGTGGCCAACAACACCCTGAATCATCCCACCAATGCCTGTAATAACGTCCTTTCGGGCGAGGCGGCGTCGATGACCAAGGAGTACTTCATCAAGCGCTTTGGGGCGCCGGTGTACACGATCTCCACTGGCACTTCAGGGGGCGCGATCGCGAGCCTGCAGTTGGGTGACATGTTTCCAGGACTATTCGATGGTGCACTCATCGACGCAACCTTTCCGGATGTCATCACGATTGCCCAGTCGGGTGCCGATGCGCACCTTTTGAGCAATTATTTTGCAAGCAGCCTTCCCTCGGCAGCCTCGTTCACGCCAGCCCAGAAGGCGACGCTGTCAGGCTATGCGGCGGAAATCACCCTGGTGGCCAATGGTAACCAGATGGGCCGCACAGATCCAGTCCCGGGTCGCACTGCTCCGACGTTCGCCGGTGTGGGCAACTATGCCGCCGCCGTGTGGAATGCCGTTGTGCCGGTCTCCTTGCGCTATGACCCGAATGCAAGTCCGCCCAATTTTGCGGGTGCGCGGCCGACCATTTTTGATATTGGTTCAAACGTCTACGGCAAAGGACCCAATCCGTTGGATCCCTCCGGTAAGACCACGATTGGCCTGCGGACCTACGACAACGTGGGCGTGCAATATGGGCTTTCGGCACTAAACTCTGGTGCCATTACGGTCACGCAGTTTCTTGATCTGAACGCTAACGTGGGCGGCTTTGATACCGATTCCAATCCGGTCGTTTCGCGGACGGTGGGTAATGCTGACGCGATTCTGCGGGCAAATCAGAGCGGTCTGCTGTTGCACGGTGGTGGCGGTTTGTCGTCGATTCCGATTCTCGATGTTTCCAACATCTACGGGGAAGACACCTCGAACTACCACATGCAGTGGGAACATTTTGCGGCCCGTGAACGGGTGCTGCAGGCCAATGGCAATGCCGACAACTACGTGATGTGGCGTGGCGGTAACGGGACGGCGCCGACGGCAGCAAACCCTGCTGCGCCAATCGCGGCCTTAAGTGCC
>RFVZ01000066.1 GCA_009922405.1 Betaproteobacteria bacterium | reverse complement strand
CAGAGATGCGGATAACCAGCGACTGCAGCAGGCGTTGAGAAGCTCCCGGTGTAGTGGTCGCCGTTGACAAAGTCAGTGAGCCAGGCGACGCCACCTGTTGGCGCAACGAGCGCGTCGAGTTCGTGTCGACGCAGGGCTTCGTCGATGCCTTCGGTGCGCGCCAGTCGTTGGCAGGTCTCGAGCGCGGCGAGATAGGGTTTGCTGCGCAATCCGCCAAGTTCTTTTGCCCTAAGGAATAATTCTTGGCCGAAGTGAGACATCTCCTGGGCGGCGTTCGTCTCATTAAATGCAATGATATCGGCCAGGCTGTTGACGGGTGCGCCGCGTCCAAATTCACGGAGATAGCTGTTTAAACCCGCCTTCATCTCATAGAGCAGAACGCTGAATTCACTGTCTTGATACTGCTCTGCCGATGGCAGTTTGACCCAATCGACCAGGCGAGCGCCTTTCCCACTGAGGATGCTGAGTGCCTGCTCGTGCACCGCATCGATGCGCGGATTGCCAGTGAAAGCTGCCCGCACGATACCGAGGCGGGCACCTTTGAGCGCATCAAGGTTGAGGGCGGCCATATAGTCGGACGTTCTCGCGCTGCGGGTTGCGGAGTCTCGCGTATCGGGGCCAGCCATTGCGCTCAACAGCAGGGCTGCATCGGTCACGCTGCGGGTCATTGGACCGGCCGTATCCTGTGTGCGTGAGATTGGAATGATGCCGTCGCGACTCACCAGACCAACGGTGGGCTTGAATCCAACTACTCCGTTGATGGAGGCGGGTGAAACGATTGATCCGTCGGTCTCGGTTCCGACAGTCAGCGGTGCCAGGACGGCTGCAGTCGCCGCGGCGCTTCCCGAGCTTGAACCACTGGTGTTGCGGTCGAGCGCATGTGGGTTGCGGGTCAAACCCCCGCGGGCACTCCAGCCACTCGTCGACCGGTTTGAACGGATATTGGCCCATTCACTCAGGTTGGTCTTGCCCAGCATGATTGCACCCGCATTGCGTAGCCGAGTCACCAGATGTGCGTCGCGGGGTGCTCTGGCCCCGATCATGGCCAAGGATCCGGCAGTCGTCTGCATCGAATCCGCAGTCGCGATATTGTCCTTAATCAGGATCGGTATCCCGTGCAGCGGGCTACGGATTTTTCCGGCCTGGCGTTCACGGTCGAGATCCTCGGCGATCGCCATCGCGTCTGGGTTCAGTTCGATCACCGAACGCAATCGTGGCCCGCTTCGGTCGATTAAATCAATGCGGGAAATGCAGGCCTGGGTAAGCGCCACCGCTGTCAGGCTGCCTCGCTCGAGTTGATTCTGCAACGCGCTGACATCAAACGCTGGCAGGTTGCTTCCCTTTGGATCGAGTCCTTCGGCATGTGTGGCTTTGACGAGACCGGCGGCCACTCCGCCCGGAGCGAGGGATCTGAGACTGGGCATGGCTGCCAAGCTTCCTAGAAAGGTGCGACGTGACATGGGTGGCAAAATAAGGGCTTATGAAAATCCAGCAGCTACGCTACGTTCGCGAAGCGGTTCGTCGCGACTTTAACCTGACGGCGGTGGCGCAGGCGCTCCACACGTCGCAGCCCGGCGTAAGCCGCCAGATCCGGGAACTCGAGGAAGAACTCGGGATTGAGGTCTTTGTGCGGGCCGGCAAACGATTGAAGGGTTTGACTGGACCGGGCCAGACGATCGTACCCATGATCGAGCGTTTGCTGCTGGAGGCCGAAAATTTGCGTCGGGCAGGCGATGAGTTCGCTGCTCAGGGGCAGGGCATTCTGACCATCGCGGCTACCCATTCGCAGGCTCGCTACGCCCTGCCAACTGCAGTCCGGGATTTTAGTACCGTTCATCCTCAGGTCGTCTTACGGATGCATCAAGGGTCGCCACCGCAGATTGCCCAGATGCTGATCAGCGGTGACGCAGATCTGGGCATCGCAACCGAAGCCCTGGCCAGTCATCCGGAACTCGTGACGATGCCGTGTTATCACTGGACCCATTCGGTGATCGTTCGGGCCGACCATCCCCTGAGCGCGGCCGCAGATCAGGGGGTTTTACTGACGCTCGACGAGCTCGTCCAATTCCCAATCATGACCTATGAGACTGGTTACACGGGGCGGCGCCATATCGATGAGGCCTTCGATGCGCAGCAGTTGAACGCCAATATTGTGTTGGAGGCGATGGATGCAGATGTGATCAAGACCTATGTCGAACTCGGGATGGGTGTTGGGATTATCGCGGGCATTGCGTTTGATCATGAGCGCGATCTTAAGCTTCGGGCAATTGATGCACGTCACCTCTTTGGTATCAATCTCACCCGCCTCGCGATCCGCCGAGGTAATTTTCTACGCACCTATGTTTACGATTTTATAAAGACCTTCGCACCATCGCTCACGCGGCCTGTTGTTGACGAAGCCCTTGCGCTCAGTGTCTGACGCGATTGTGGAGATTGTGGGATGACAATTTTAGGTACACCGCTTTCGCCCTCTGCCACCCGGGTCATGCTCCTTGGCGCCGGAGAACTCGGTAAGGAGGTGCTGATTGCGCTGCAGAAACTCGGGGTTGAGACGATCGCAGTGGACCGTTATGACAACGCGCCGGGCCATCAGGTCGCTCATCGGGCCCATACGATTCCGATGAATGATCCGGTGCAACTGCGGGCCTTGATCGAATCAGATTGCCCAATGCTGGTCGTACCCGAAATTGAAGCGATCGCGACCGCAGAACTGCAGGTCCTTGAGGCTGAAGGTAAGGTTAGGGTGGTGCCAACTGCCCGCGCTGCCCGTTTGACGATGGACCGGGAAGGTATTTGACGACTTGCCGCGGAGACGCTCGGTATACCTACGAGCCCTTATCAGTTCTGCGATTCGCTGGACCAACTTCGAGAGGCGATCGAGGGGGGTAGGGAGGGTGGCGATAGCGGCGATATAGGCGGAATCGGCTATCCCTGTGTCATTAAACCTGTGATGAGTAGTTCGGGTAAGGGGCAAAGTCGAATCAATGGGCCCGAGGAGATCGAGGCTGCATGGAGTCATGCGATGCATGGCGGTCGGGTCGCTGGTGGTCGTGTGATTGTTGAGGGCTTTATCGATTTCGAGTACGAAATTACGCTTCTCACAGTCCGCGCTCGTGGGGCCGATGGGCTGATCGAAACGCACTTTTGCGAGCCAATCGGCCACTTGCAGGTCGGCGGTGATTACGTCGAAAGCTGGCAGCCGCAAGCGATGCCGCCGGTCGCGCTCGCTCGCGCGCAGCAGATTGCCCGTGCGGTCACCGATGACTTGGGTCGAGGGTTGAATGGTGAGCCCGCTGGGCTTGGACTGTTCGGTGTTGAACTCTTCGTGCGTGGCGAAGAGGTCTGGTTTAGCGAGGTCAGTCCGCGTCCGCACGATACGGGGTTGGTCACGCTGACGACCCAGTGGCAGAGCGAGTTTGAATTGCATGCGCGGGCAATTTTGGGTCTTCCGGTCGATACTCAACTGCGCAATGCCGGTGCGAGTGCTGTGATTTACGGCGGGGTCGATGCCACCGCAATCGAATTTGCCGGCATCGAGCGGGCGCTATCGGTACCTGGGTCTGATCTGCGTCTATTTGGTAAGCCAGAAAGTTTCGTGCAGCGTCGCATGGGCGTGGCACTGGCCCATGGTCCGGACATAGAGACCGCTCGCAGTCGCGCTAAACAGTCGGCCTCATTGGTCAAGCCGCGGTTGGCCACCGAGCGCGACGCCCTCGCGGCGGGGGTCGACACCACCAACATAGACTGATCGTTTTGGGGTGGCTGGGGTCGATGGTTCCGAGGCATTTGGTAAACGCACGATCGTCGCCACGCCACTTGACTGGGCCGCAGTCGATACGGTGTGTCCTAGAGCGCGCAGGCCGCTGACTATTGGGTCTGCTTTGGGGGCGGCTTTGGGGTCCGCTTTAGGATCGATTTCGGGGTCAATGGCGGGATGCTCCCCCCCCACATGGGTCGTCGGACTATTGCCGGCCCCAAAATTCACCATCGATGTCGCTTGCTGTGCATCCAGGCCCCAGTCCAGGACGCTGACGAGTGTTTTGACGACGTACTGAATGATGCTGGGTCCACCGGGTGATCCGGTGGCCATGAGGAAGTCTCCGCGCGATCCGTCCGCTTTGCGGTGAAACACAAGCGTCGGGGACATCGAGCTGGCTGGTCGCTTAAGGGGTTGAAGACGGTTCGCAATGGGCCCCAATGAGTCGGCGGGCTGAAATGAAAAATCTGTGAGTTGATTGTTAAGCAAGAACCCCCGGGTGAAATGGAACGATCCCATGCCACTCTCGATCGTACTGGTCATCACAACAACATTGCCCGCCCGGTCAACCAGGCTGATATGGGTGGTGCCATTACCCTCGGAGGTGTTGTCTCCCTGCGCCTGAGTATTCGCAAAGACTCCGGGTTTGGCCACGCCCATCGACTGTTGGGTGGAAATCAGTGCTGCCCTCGAAGCGAGATAGCCAGGGTCCAGTAAGGTGTCGACACCGAGCCCGGGGAGCGGGACAAAATCAGTATCGGCGACATATCGATACCGATCCGCATACGCAAGTCGCTGGGCTTCGCTGATGACATGAATGCCGGTCACGGTCGGCCGCCCGCCGTCGCTCTGGACCACCGACGGTCGATGCGCCTTAAGATCAAAATTCTCCAAAATTCCAAGGGTTTGGGCTACCGCAATTCCGCCGGTTGATGGGGGCCCCATGCCGCAGATGATGGTCTGGCGATAAGGCCGACAGACTGGTTCGCGACGTGCCGCTCGGTAATTGGCCAGATCGCTCAGTTCGGTAAGCCCCGGGGTCATGGCGACCGGCGCATGGTCGCTGCCGCGGTTGACTTTAATCTTGTTAACGATCGATTCTGCGATGGGTCCGATGTAGAAGGCTTGAGCGCCTTCGCGGGCGATGGTGGCAAGAGTCGCGGCATAGTCGGGATTGCGCAGCACTGTTCCTACGGACTTCGCACTGAGGTCGGGATTCAGAAAATACGCGCTGGCGTCGGGGTCGCGTAACAGGTCATTTCGGGCGGTTCGGATTGCCGCAGCCATCCTGGGGCTGATGACAAAGCCTTCGGTTGCGATCTGGATCGCCGGCTCAAAGAGGCTTGACCAGGTCTGCCGGCCGTAATCCTGATGGGCCATCTCGAGCATGCGCAACACGCCCGGTGTCCCGATCGATCGTCCGCTGGCTCGCGCGCTGAGAAACGGGTGCGCTAGTCTGGGATGTAGCGGGTTTGGGTCACTCGCACTGATCAAGCGCAGATCGTTTTCGCTCGACGCTGCGGGCGCGGTTTCACGGCCATCGTAACTTTGCAACTGCCCGGTGGAGGCATCATAGTGAAGGATGAATGCACCGCCACCGATACCTGACGATTGGGGCTCAACCAGTCCCAGGACCAGTTGCACGGCCACGGCGGCATCCATCGCACTCCCGCCCTGGTGCAATACGCGACAGCCGGCCTGGGTCGCCAGTGGATTCGCCGTGACGGCGAGATAATCCTGCGCGATGACGGGCTGCTTGCCTGGTCGAAAACCGGAGGCCAGTTCCGGCAATCTGGGGTCAGTCCCCAGGTTTGAACGAACGACAAGGGCCGCCTCTTGAGGCGGCAGAACACACGGGGATGCATCAGGCAACACTCGGCAGTCCGGCCAGCGCCATGGCGAGTTCGGCCTCGTCATAGGCTTCGTCAACGAGTTCACCAGCAAAATACTTCTGGTAAGCCGTCATGTCGAAGTGCCCATGTCCACAGAGATTGAACAGGATGGTTTCGCTGCGGCCTTCGCGCTTGCACCGAAGTGCTTCTTCAATCGCACCTTTAACGGCATGGTTCGCCTCGGGTGCGGGAACGATGCCTTCGTGGCGCGCGAAGAGCACGCCAGCGGCAAAACATTCGCCCTGCGTGTATGCCGTTGCTTCGATCAGATTGAGTTCCTTGAGATGCGACACCAGCGGCGCCATACCGTGGTAACGCAGACCGCCCGCATGAAAGCTCGGGGGCGTAAACGTTGAACCCAGCGTATGCATCTTGGTCAGCGGCGTCATGTGACCGGTATCGCCAAAGTCGTAGGCATAACGCCCACGGGTAAGAGATGGGCAGGCAGCGGGTTCGACGGCGACGATTCTTGGTTTTGGGCCACCGCGCAGGCCGTGTCCGATAAACGGGAATGCGATCCCCGAGAAATTCGAACCCCCTCCAGTACATCCCACCACGACATCGGGCCAAAGATCGGCCATTTCCATTTGCAGCATCGATTCCTGACCAATAATCGTCTGGTGCATGAGAACGTGATTCAACACCGAGCCGAGCGCATATTTGGTGTCATCTCGCTGCGCTGCGAGTTCGACGGCTTCTGAAATGGCGATGCCTAGACTGCCTGGATGATCAGGGCGCTGTTCGAGGACGCTGCGGCCAAAGACTGTTTCGGTCGATGGCGATGCCAGGCAGCGTGCACCGTAGGTCTCCATCACGGCGCGCCGGTAGGGCTTCTGGTCATAGGAAACCCTGACCTGAAAGATCAGCACTTCAAGATCGAACAATGATCCAGCGAAGGCTAACGAGGTTCCCCATTGCCCTGCACCGGTCTCTGTGGTCAGCCGCTTGACGCCCGCTTTCGCGTTGTAGAAAGCCTGCGGCACCGCCGTATTGGGCTTGTGACTGCCCGCTGGACTGACCCCTTCGTACTTGTAGAAAATTTTCGCTGGAGTGCCGAGCGCCTTCTCAAGTTGATGGGCCCGATACATCGGAGCTGGACGCCACAGGCGGTAGATGTCGCGGACGGGCTCAGGGATCTCAATTTCGCGTTCGGTCGAGACTTCCTGAAGGATTAAATCCATCGGAAAGAGCGGGGCCAAATCGTCGGGACCGACGGGTTGATGGGTGCCGGGATGAAGAACCGGTGGGGCCGGCTGTGGCAGGTCAGCTTGGATGTTGTACCAGAATTTAGGCATCTGGCTTTCATCGAGCAAGTACTTGGTTTGTTGGCTCATTACGGGTCTCCTGTGCCTCAGCGGGGCTCCTGTTGGTTGTGTCATGGAGTTTAATCCGGAGCGCGTAAGATCGGCGATCCCGCCTTGTTGCTTCTTTTTTTATGGAGTCAATCTGACCATGTTTGCAACGGTTAACCACGTCAAGCTGCATTACGAGATCGATGGTGACGGCCCTTGGCTGACGCTCTCGCACTCGGTGGGTACCAACAACTCGATGTGGGCGCCACAAATCAATGCGCTATCGCAGCATTTCAAGGTGCTGCGGATCGAAACCCGAGGCCATGGTCAGTCGGATAGCCCTTCTGGGCCCTACCAGATGAGCGATCTGGCTCAGGATGTCGTGGAGCTTTGGGACGAACTTGGCATCAAGCAAAGCCACTGGCTTGGGCTATCCATGGGCGGCATGATCGGCCAGACTCTGGCAATTAAGGCACCTGAGCGCCTGTCGCATTTGATCCTCGCTAATACGACCGGGCGTGGTCCGGCTAATGCGCCGACGCTTTGGGCTGATCGGGCGGCTACCGCGCGGTCGAAGGGGATGGCGGCCATGGTGGACGGCTCGCTCTCGCGCTGGTTTACCGAACCTTACCGGGCGGCTCATCCTGAGGTCATGGCGAGCGTCGCTGCAATGATTGAAGGGTCTGCAGTCGAGGGTTATGCCGCATGTTGCTTGGCAATCGGTGCAGTCAACACCCTCGAGGCGCTCCGGCAGGTCAGTATTCCTGCGCTGATCCTGGTGGGCGACTCCGATCAGGCGACGCCACCTGCCATGGCACAGCAACTCCATGAACATCTGGTGGATTCGCAATTGTGTGTGTTGCCGAACGCAGCGCACCTCAGCAACATGGAACAGCCCGAGTTGTTTACTGAGGCCGTTCTAAAGTTTTTGAAATCTGCGTCTTGAGGCTCAGGGGGGTCAAAGTTAGGCGGATTCAAGCTTAGGCGGGTTCGAGCCCGGCGATTTCGCGTAACGCCGCTTCGAAGACTTCAACCGGGTGCCCGCCCGAGATCAGGTGTTCATCATTAATGATCACGGCGGGAACGGCATGAATATCGGCGGCGCGATAAATCGCCTGGCGTTCGCGAACGGCGTCGCCGTAAAGGTCGCTCTCGAGGACTCGTTTTGCCTCGGTCACGGACAACCCAGCCGCTGCAACCGCCGCCAGTAGAACTTCTGGCGACTCGATGCATTCGGCTCGGCCTTGGTAGGCTTCGAGCAGTGCTTTTTTGAGGCGGTACTGGTCGTTCCGGGCCTGGGCAGGGTCGGCATCGTGAACCGATGACCAATGCAACAATCGATGGGCATCAAACGTGTTGTAGACCCGGCCCCGTCCTTCTGGATGGAAAGTGAAGCCAACCTCAGCTCCACGGGCGGTGATCATCTCGCGGGTGCGGGCCTGCTGCTCGGGGGTCGAACCATATTTCTGGCGTAAATGCTCGCCAAGGTCCTGACCACCCGGGGGCATATTTGGATTGAGTTCAAAGGGCTGAAAGTGGATCTCGGCGTTTACTTGCCCGCCCAGACGCTCCAGTGCCTTTTCGAGCGCCCCGAGTCCGACGGCGCACCAAGGACAAGCGATATCAGAGACAAAATCAATACGCATCATCGGAATCAGTCGCTTTGTAGTTGATTGTCAGTAGGACATGGTGACCGTGATGGTATCGCTATATGCGCCAGGCACGGCGTCCTGATTCCCGGGGATCCGTCCGTACGCCGGAATTGCAAAGTTACGCGAACTATTGTGATTAAGAAATCGGCCATTACTTTGAACAACAAGCGCAGCGACCGTGCCAGTGCCTGCCGTCCCGTCACCCCAGACGATCGTTCGGGCGGCGCTGGTGTAAAGGTTGTACTCCAGTCGATCAGACCCCTTGGTCATCTGGCGGACGTTGAACGCGTTGCTCGCACCTGTCGAGAGGGTTAGGGTCGCGCCGGTCATGTCTGGGTCCGCAGGATCGCCCTTGCTGCAGGTTCCCGAGATCGTTGCAACTGCCATTTCGTTCAATGTGTTGTCATAAGGACCAAAAATGGCTGGACTTGCGCTGAAACTACAGGAGGCCGCAGTCGCGGTGCTCGCGATCAACAGGCAGAGCAGGGTGCATGGAAGTACGCCATAGGTGATCAGGGCTAGGGCAATCAGGCCGGATCGGGCGCGGAGAGAGCGGGCACTCATCGTGGAACCCCCCGGCAGGTGAAGGTTCCCAGGTCGGGTAGGGGGTCATTCGAGGGTGGCATTAAAACCGCTATGCGGCAACGATGGCTGCGCCATGTCAGCTCAAGTTGATTCTTGCGGGACAGGCCCGTCAGATAAGCCATCCCATCCATCACCACGGTGAATGGTTCAGGTTGCTGGTTGAGCACCAAGGTGGCCCCGACCGGCGCGGGCAGGTCATCATCAAAAAGCACGCGAATCATCGCGCCTTTGGATTCGGTCACTGGAAAACGAACAACAATTCCGCTGCGGTAATACGGGGTGGCATTGACCGTGACGGCGTCCACTTTGGCATCTAGTGGAAGGTCGAGTTGATTCACCCCGATCCGGTTGACTTCGTAGGAACGCAGTCTTGGGATGAAAGCGTTCCCTTGTGCGTCGGTGCGCCCGACGGGCTGGTTGTCGGCGTAGACTCTGACGCCAGGGTAATCGGGCAATTGAACCAGCGCGAAACTATCGTTGATCCTCGATCCCCGTTGCAACGAGCCGCCAATCAAGGCTAGACCACCGGATGCGACTGCACGCACCGAGAGGTCCTGCGATGCCGAGCGGGCGAGATCGACTCGGTAGGTTCCATCATGACGATCAAGCACTGCTCCTGCCTGCTGTGCGCCTTGACTTGTCGTTCTGACTTGCCATCCAAAGCCATCTCCCGGCGCAGGATTTTGTTGCGCTTGCAGTGCGAACTCTTGAGTGCTGCGCGAGTCACCGCTGGCGTGTTGGGCTGAAATCGCACTGCTGACCCGCCCTCCGAGCGGAATCGCCAATAGAAAAAAAAGTCCGCGTGTCGGGGTGCCAGCTACATTTGCCACCCCAGAAACGCTGAGTGTGGCGCGGTTCTGAATATTGAGCTGGTAGTTTGCCGAGATTAATTCGGAGCGCTCGTGGCTCTGGGTTTCACGAGCGATGACGCCCAGATTGATCGATCCGTAGCGGCCCCCAAAGTAGCTGAGTGAGGCTGATTGAACTCGTCTTGGGGCGAGTTCGGTGGGTGCCAATCCGAGTTGCGTAAACAGGGCGCTGCTGCGCTGGGTCGATGCCGAGAAGCCGAAGCCACCGACCAGATTGCGTTCAAAACCAAACCCTATCAATTGTCCATCGCCTTGTCCTGATCGGCTCCATGCGCTGTTGACTCGTCGGTACGTGCCGGCAATGAGGTGTCGGCCGTAATGATTATTGGCAAGACCATAGTCTTCCCGGATCGCCCCGGCTTCATAGGCGTATTCCTCGATGCCCGCCGCCAATGCGGTTGGGCTGGCATAGTAAGGTTGGGAGACCACTCGCTCGCGACCCAGCAGATCGCGCACGATGACCTGCATTGCGCCGCCTCCACTCAGCGTGGTCAGTTCATTGAGTGCAAAGGGACCGGGCGGAACATCATGACTCGAAACGAGTTTGTTATTCATCATGACATCGACTGTGGACGGCATGATCGCTTCCCCGCGGATGGTCTGCGTCGGGTAGTAGTTGGTATAGGGTTGGGTTGCCGCGTTGGTCGCAAACTGAATGCCCCCAAATCGCACCGATCGTCCCCAGCCACTGGCCGAGCGGGTAACGGCGTCACCAACCTGCCAGGTGGTACGAGATTCCGGGCTGTCCCGCGTCCAGGTGCTGTCCAGACGTGTGTTCGAGAGCAGTGATTGGGTCAGGACGCCGCGATTACTCCCAAAAACTCCCAGCTCAAAGAGGCCTGACCTCTGGACGCCGGACTTCGCATCGACTTGTTGAGCCAACAGGTCGTAGTTCAGAAATCCCCCCAGGGGTGAGGGCTGTGGCTGCGGGTTTACGGGTTTACTCGCTTTGAGCGCATAACCCTCAAACGCCTGCGCTGGCGCTTGCAGCTTCAGTGTGAGGGCCTGTTCGTCAAGCGTCCATTGAAGGCCGGTGATTGATGACAGCTGGTAAAACGACTCGCCATTCAGTCCCTCGCAGTGTCCTGGTGGCCGTTTTAGTCGCCAGCGCTTGAGTTGCTCTTCGCCAATACAGAGCCGGCCATCCGTTGAGCGTCGGATCAGGACATCGTCAGGCGAGGTTTGGTGATTGAGTTCCGCGGC
>RFVZ01000650.1 GCA_009922405.1 Betaproteobacteria bacterium | reverse complement strand
CGCCCCACACTGGTGGGTACGACTGATCCTGGTTCAACGCTGACGGTCAAGGTCGGAAGCCAGACGCTCGATGCGTTTGTTGAATTCGGAACGGGGAACTGGACTGTTGACCTCGTCGATAACCTGTCTGACGGGACCTACACCCCCTTGTTTACTGCAACGGATGAGTTCGGCAATGTGTCGGTGCCCATCAAAGGGACTGCATTCACCATCGATACGAAAGCCCCGGTTTTTCAGGGGCAACTCGACAACACGTTTGTGGTCGGGGCGACCAACGTGTTGTATGCATTGCCCACCCGCGCCGCAGGGACTGAAACGCTGAATTTTGAGGCGCAGGATCTGAGCGGTAACTTGGCGGGGCTGGGGCTCGTGGTCAACGCGACGAGCGGCACGATCACAGCGACCAAAGTAGTGGCGCCGGGGTCCCAGGATCCAAACTTGTATGGCGGCTGGGTGCGCTTGAACATCACGGATCTGGCTGGAAATACAGGTACCGACGAATTCCAGATTTCGGTCGTGGATGAGACCAAGCCCGCGGCGACGACTTACACGCTCGATACCAATTACTTTGAGAGCACGACCCCGCGCGTATCGAGGTATCTCGGGACGGCCGATGCACAGACTGTCGAACTCATGCAGAGTTACCGGGATGTGATCGAACTCGCCGCTGGCAACGACACCGTCAATCTGAACAGCAGTGGGTTCGGTACGATGAATTTTGCGCGTCTCGATGGCGGCACTGGTGCGGCAGATGTGATCGCATTCAAACTCGAGGGGGGGGCCGACTTGAACCTTGGCGACTTCAACCGCGCTGAGAGCGGTCAGGGCCAGGTCTTGGTCAATTTTGAGACGATCGATGCGACGGCCACCGGTGTCGATCTTAACTGGACGATTACACCCCTCGATTTGTTCCTGCAAGGGAGTGACCTGTTGGATACGAGCGCGAGTGGAGGCAACCGTCCCACACTCGTCTTGATCGGAAATGCCGGCGATAACCTGAACTTGCCAGTCGTCGATACA
>RFVZ01000649.1 GCA_009922405.1 Betaproteobacteria bacterium | reverse complement strand
GTGTAATTTTGCTTCGACCAGTTTGCGTTTGAGCTTCATGGTCGGCGTGAGCTCTTCGTCCTCGGCACTTAACTGGGTGTCGAGGAGAAAGAATTTCTTGATTTGTTCGACGCGGGCAACGCTGCGGTTGACGCGGTCGACTTCGTCCTGGATCAATTGTTGCACTTCGGGGGATCGGGTCAGACTGGCGTAATTGCTGAAGGGTAAATCGCGATCTTGAGCAAATTTTTCGACATTATCTTGGTCAATCATGATGATGACCGTCAAATAGGGACGCCGATCGCCAATGACCACCGCATCCGTAATGTACGGGGAGAACTTCAGGCCGTTCTCCAATTCACTCGGTGTGATGTTCTTGCCGCCAGCGGTGATGATGATGTCTTTCATCCGGTCCGTAATCCGATAAAAGCCTTCCTCATCGACGGTGCCCACGTCACCCGTGTGTAACCATCCGTCGACATCGATGGTTTCCGCAGTCTTCTCGGGTAGGTTCAAGTACCCGGCGAAGACGTTGGGCCCACGGACCAGAATTTCACCCGTCGCGGGGTCGATTCGGACTTCGTTGTACGGCGCAGCCTGACCAATCGAGCCGGGTTTCAGCCGGTCTGGCGGCGTGCTGGTCGCCGCCCCGCAGGTCTCGGTCATACCCCAGGCTTCGAACATGGGGACGCCCAACGCGAGATACCAGCGGATCAGGTCTGGGGAGATGGGTGCTGCGCCGGTGATCAGAACCCGGGCTCGATGGATCCCGAGTACCTTGCGGACATTGTTAAGGACGATCAAACGGGCGCAGCCGAACTGGAGCTTGAGCCAGGCGCTCACGGGCTTTCGCTCGAGCACCTGGTCCGCAATCTGACCCCCCACGCTGAGACCCCAGGCAAAGGCGGCTTGCTGGACCCAACCAGAATCCTTGATCGCAATCATCACGCCGGAATACAGCTTTTCCCATACGCGGGGAACCGCCGCAAAAACCGTCGGTGCGATTTCCCGAACGTTTTCTGGAATCGTTTGCGGGTTCTC
>RFVZ01000648.1 GCA_009922405.1 Betaproteobacteria bacterium | reverse complement strand
ACCAGCATGTCGGTGTCGCTGGGGTCGACGAGGCCCCGGAAGGACTACCGCCACGCAGGCGCTCCAACACCTCTTCCTTGGGGCCATCCGCTACGATGCGGTGCTGATCAACCACGATCACCCGATCGACAAGGGCGAGTAGCGAAGGTCTGTGAGTCACCACAATGACCGTTCTGTTTTCAATGATTGTTTGCAAGCGCTGCACGAACAGCGCCTCAGTCTGCATGTCCATGGCACTCGTGGGTTCATCCATCAGCAGGATTCGAGGCCGCGTTACGAGCGCCCTCGCAAGTGCAACCAACTGACGCTGGCCACCGGATAACCCATTACCCATCTCGCTGATCGGCAAGTCATACCCCATCGGGTGCGCCGCCGCGATGGCATCAATCCCAGTCAGACGCGCTACCGCGAGAAAAGTCTCCCAATCCACGTTGGGTCGCCCAAGCATCACGTTTTCGTGAAGTGTGCCGTGAATAAGTCGCAAGTCCTGAGTCACAAAGCCCACCTGTGACCGAAAGTCGGACGGGTCAATCTGTCGAATATCGATTCCGTCGACTTGAACCTGACCTTCTTGTGGTTGATACAGACCAGAGATCATTCGGAGCATGGTGGATTTTCCGCTACCGATTTTACCGATGATCGCCACCCGCTCGCCGGGATTGATCTGCAGGCTGACCTTGTCCAATGCGAGAGGCGCACGCTGCCCACCCGGTGCAGGGTACGAGAACGAGACACGGTCGAGCCCGATGGCGCCCGACAATCTGGTCTTTTGCACGTAATTCCGGGTTGCATCCCGCTCGGTGGGGAGCGACATCAAGTTATTGAGTGCTTCCAGCGCAGCTTTGGCCTGACCGTAGGAAGTTGCCAAGCCAATAAATTGACCGAGTGGAGCAATCGCGCGATTCGCAAACATCGTTGCCCCAATCAACGACCCAGCTGAGATGGTGCCGTCATGGATCAGGTACACGCCCCAGATCAGCATGGCAACGGTTTCCAGTTGCTGCATGAATCCGACAAAAT
>RFVZ01000647.1 GCA_009922405.1 Betaproteobacteria bacterium | reverse complement strand
CAGGTCGTGGTGCCAGACCGTGGGCCAAATCCCCGCGAAATTCTCGGCCCCGGCCGCCCAGGCATCGGCGGTGTTCAAGTTAAATCCGATGAACGGGTAGGGGAGGCCAAATTCGGCATACTGCTTCAGAAACGTCGTCACTTGATTGCCCGCCAAATTCGAACAGACCACATCGGGTTTCGCTTGGCGAACTTTCAACAGATAAGGGCTGAAATCGGTGACATCGGTTGCGACCAGCTCATCCCCAATCAGCGTTCCTCCGTTGGCCGAAAAAAACTTCTTCGAGACCTTCAGCAGGTCGTGCCCAAACAAATAGTCCGCGGTCAGGCTGAAAAACTTTTTTCCCTTGACCATATTGTCGCGCAGCAACGCCTGTCCGACCGCATTGACCATCACCGTGTTGGGGATATCAATATAAAAAGTATATTTATTGCAATTCTTCCCGCGAAGCTCATCCGATCGGGCACCAATGCTCATGAACAGCTTCTTGTTGCGAGCAGCCACCTGCGAGATCGTGAGCGCTGACGCTGACGAAATCTCACCCAGCAACGCAACAACACCATCGCGTTCGATCATGCGTTGCGCTTTAGAGGAGCCCACCGATGGGTTGACCGAATCCTCGCTGAGGATCTCGAGTTGACGCCCCATTACGCCTCCCGCCGCATTGATCTCCTCGGCAGCCATGCGGATACCCATCACCGCATATTCACCCAACGCGCCCAAGAAACCAGTCATCGGCGTGAGGTGCCCAAGCCGAATTTTTTCCTGCTGACCGCTCACAATGGCTGGAAAGCCAAGCGCAGAGAGCGCCGCCACCCTGCCACCTGCGGCGACCAAACGACGACGGCTCGGCGAGAGGTTTGTCGACAGACTCTGGGACGGACTTGTGGCCTGGCTGTTCGCCAGCGGCTGACCTTGCGGGTTGACTTGGTCGCACTTCATGGTTTTCTCCTCCGGTAACAGGCTTGCGCAAGGCGCTGCCCAATTTTCGTTTTGATCGTGAAACAGATCCTAAAGCCC
>RFVZ01000646.1 GCA_009922405.1 Betaproteobacteria bacterium | reverse complement strand
ATTTGCCAAAACAGTATCGTTTGCTTTTTGAGTATTTTTCCAAGTGGCTACCTGGACACCAACATCAGTCACTAAATCTGCAACTACGTTTCCTAAGAAACTACTTTTTAACTGTGCAGAATTAGCTTCGTTAGAGCCAATCTTAGGATCAAGTGTATTACCACTATTGTAATAAGCGAGTGGATCGGTTGGAGCAATGGATACAAAGTTTTCAGCAATGAGTCTATTTGCAATATAGACTGAATTTCCTGAAAATCCCTCGCGCCATGTACTAATCGTAGGAACGTCACTACCAATGGAGCCACTCACAGTCAGATTTTGAACATTTTGACTGGACGTTGTACTTGTAAAAGAGACAAAGCCATTTGAAGGGTTTCCTGAAGTCCAGCTAGCAATAGCCCCACTTGTAAATGTTCCTCCAGCGCTAACCCCTAAACTTTTACTACTATTAATCTCTGTATAAGTATCACCATCCGAGAGTCTTGAAAATGCGCTTGCAACCTGTGCAGCAGTTGCTCCAGAGCTTCCAGCAGTAAAGGTTAATCCTGCAATGGCAACCGTCTGACCAGACGTCATCGCTTTAAATGTAACTGTAGCTGTTTCGTTTAATGATGTTGAGCCTAAACTGTTATATAAGTTTTTAACATCCACCTCAGAGTCAATATCAAATGATGGTATTGATACTGGTAAGTCACTGTCCGTGAAACTTGAATAGGTATTTGATCCAACCTTAAATCCGAAAATCGCTATCGGATCGCTTAAGTCATCATTATCAACAATAGTTTCATTGGCAACTTTTACTAAAGCAATTGCTGCGGTATTTAACCGTTGCTCCAACTTCGGTATAAAGTCGTTCTTAAGGGTTAATAGGGCCCCTGCTTGCCCGCCTTCAACCCCCTGAATAGTTTGTGTAGCAGTAATATTGCCATTCGATTGTTTGAAACTTACCGATAAACTAATGTTATCACTATTTACCGCAACTGCGTTGGCTAAACCTCTTTCAACCAATGGTAATCCATC
>RFVZ01000645.1 GCA_009922405.1 Betaproteobacteria bacterium | reverse complement strand
CGTCGCCATCAGCCAGTGATACCAATAGCGCTGGGCCTGCTCGAGCGACAACACCTGGTCTGGCACATTGGTACCGTAACCAACCGACAACATGACCAAGTGACTCGCGACACCCGGCGCCAAACCACAGGCGTTAGCCACGGCCCGTGCGCCCCAGTCGTGACCCACCAACGCAGGCTGACTCAGGCCGAGTGCCTGAATGAACTCAATTAAATCTCGCCCAAGCGACGCCAATTGCCCGGTTCGAGGCGTATCGGATCGTAAAAACGTCGTGGGCGAATAGCCCCGCAAGGCCGGGACGATGACGCGATACCCGGCATCTGCCAGCCGCGGGGCAACCCCATTCCAAGTTCGTGGGCTGTCCGGCCACCCATGCACCAGGATGACCGACGACTGCCCTTGCGGATTCCACTCCTCATAGGCAACCCGAAGGAGCGAGGTGTCGACAAACTGAACCGTGTACTTCATCGCGCAATCATGCCAGCAAACCATGCTCAGATTTTCTGATAACATTACCGGCTGTTCCTCGATAGCTCAGTCGGTAGAGCACCGGACTGTTAATCCGTAGGTCGTTGGTTCGAGCCCAACTCGAGGAGCCAGTAAAATCAAGGACTTAGGGTCGCCCATCGTGGCGGCCCTTTTCTTTTTGGGTCGCCGTGTAGGGGCTCTGTAGGGGCTGGCCGCTTCTTGGGCAAGGCGCCGCGGGAGGCGGGAGCAAGGGTGACTCAGATCCATCCGGTTGGATTCGATCGTTGGGCCTTGTGCTCACAAGGGGTGGGCAGACTCATGCTGGACAGACGTAAGGCTCAAGCAGACCACTTGCGAACCTGTACGTCTATGACGTACAATTTAATGTGCTTTCCATCTACGAAACACCCACATTTGTGACCGAGGCTGCGAAGCTTTGGTCAAACGAGGAGCGGCTCGAATTCTTTGGGTGGATAGCGGGTGAGCCGGAAGCCGGCGCCGTCATCAAGGACAGCGGCGGCTGCAGGAAGGTCCGATGGTCGCGGCCCGGCACC
>RFVZ01000644.1 GCA_009922405.1 Betaproteobacteria bacterium | reverse complement strand
CAAGTCATGAAAGCCACCGGGGGCCAGGCGAACCCGGGGCAAGTCACCGAAATTTTGCGCCGTAAACTCGGCGCTTAAAGCATTTAGTGCTTCATCCATCGGGCGCCCCGGTCAATAGGCGTTTCTGACATCAGGCGCCCAGTTCGCGCGGTTCCTCAGTGCGCCCCGTATTGGTCCCTATAGCGCGCGATTGGATCCCTAAATTGAGCTAACTCTGGCGTTGCATTGGTCTCCAGAAACGCCAGCAAGTCGGTCAGTGAAGCAATTGAAACGACCGGGATCCCAAACTGAGTCTGCACGTCCTGCACAGCACTGACGGCGGTCGGTGATTCGGCGGTGCCACCGCGCTCCTGACGGTCCAGCGCAATCAGAACGCCACCGACACGCGCGCCTTCGGCCCGAATGATCTCCACCGATTCACGCACCGAAGTCCCCGCGCTGATCACATCATCAATGATGATCACATCGCCCGCGAGCGGTGCACCGATCAGGCTCCCACCCTCACCGTGGTCTTTCGCTTCTTTACGATTAAACGCAAAGGGAATACTGCGCCCAAAGCTCGCCAAGACCACAGCCGTCGTTGCGGCGAGCGCAATGCCCTTGTAAGCGGGCCCAAACAGCATGTCAAAGCGCAAGCGCTTCTCGCTCTCGGCCCGGGCCAATGCGCGGGCGTAAAAGCCGGCGAGTTGCCCGAGACGGACACCATCATTGAACAGTCCTGCATTAAAGAAGTACGGGCTCAGGCGGCCAGCCTTGGTGCGGAACTCGCCAAAACGCAGAACCCCGGCTTCGATGGCGAAGCGAATAAAGGCCAGGCGTTCAGCCGCGTCGGCGCTTGCACCGGCACTTTCATCGGCGCTTACATCGGCGCTGGCATTCATACGAGATTCTGGGATCGTACTCATGGTCGGGGGTCCTTCAGGGAGAATGTGGATTTTCCGCCATCATCCCACCATGCCCGAAATGTCCAACGCCCCAACCACGCCGAGCTTGGCCAATCGACTTCGAATCGTTTCGCTCAAT
>RFVZ01000643.1 GCA_009922405.1 Betaproteobacteria bacterium | reverse complement strand
GGTGGTGTAGTCACCAATTTTTCAGGCGCTGGAACGAACTATTCCGCCACCTTCACGCCAAATTCGAATAGCACTGCCAATGGCGTAATTAGCGTCGCCAGCAACAGGTTCTCGGACGCTGCGGGCAACTTTAATGTGGATGGGGGGGACGCCAACAACACGGTAACGGTGGTTGTCGACACATTACCGCCGACGATCGCGATCAGTAGCGATCGGACTTCACTGAAAGCAGGCGAGGCGACTGGACTTGTCTTTAGTTTGAGCGAGGCTTCGACAAATTTTGTTGCCACCGACATTGCGGTGAGTGGCGGAACGCTCACCGATTTTTTTGGGAGCGGAACAACCTACCTGGCGACATTCACCCCGAATGCGAACAGCACGTCCAGCGGGGTCGTAAGCGTCGCCAGCGGAAAGTTCACTGATGCGGCAGGCAATATCAATGTCGATGGGAGTGATTCAAACAACAGCGTCACCATCTCGATCAACACGGTCCCGGCGGATACGACGCCACCAGCTATTTCAATTTCAAGCAGTCAGTTGAGTTTGGCAGCGGGCCAGACCGCGACATTGACCTTTGCATTGACAAAGTCAGTGACCGATTTTGTGATTGGTGACGTCTCGGTTTCGGGTGGGACGCTAAGTAATTTTGCCGGGAGTGGTGCCAGCTATTCAGCGATTTTCACGCCCAGCCCAAATAGCTCCACAAATGGCATTGTGAGCGTTGGAAGCGGTCGATTCTCGGATTCTGCGGGCACCTTTAATAACGACGGGAATGACTCCAACAATACAGTCACGATTGTGATCGACGGTGTCGCCCCAACCATTTCAATCAGTAGCAACAGTTCCAGCCTTTCAGTCGGGCAATCGGCGGCTCTGACCTTCATCCTGAGTGAAATAGTCACGAACTTTGATGCGAGTGACCTGATTGTGTCGGGTGGTGTAGTCACCAATTTTTCAGGCGCTGGAACGAACTATTCCGCCACCTTCACGCCAAATTCGAATAGCACTGCCAATGGCGTAATTAGCGTCGCC
>RFVZ01000642.1 GCA_009922405.1 Betaproteobacteria bacterium | reverse complement strand
AGCGCATCGCGCATGAGGTTTGCGATCGGTTGCAGGGCCTGTGCGGTACCGATCACCCACCGGGCCAGCGTCTGGCGGGTCACCCGGGCACCGGCGCGCCCGAGCACGTATTCGATGCGCGCAAGCGGCAGGCTGTCGACGTACTTGAGTGCAAGAAGCGTGGCCAGAAACCGCTCGCTCGCGTTGCTCTTGGGCAGAACCTGCAAGGGGGCGGGTGCGACAACCGGAGCTTGTTCACCCTTGGGGCAGCCGTAGCGCAACCGGATGTGGCGCAGCACCTGGATGCGCATCGGAATGACGTCGAGCTGTTCGCGCACCTCTTGGCCGATCACAACCATTGGGGTGCCGCACGGGCAAAACCGCTCGGACTCGGGTACGTCGTGAACAATTTCTACTCGGGGTAACTCGGCAGCGAGCGGCAAGCGCTTGCCACGGGATCTCTTGGTCGTGGCAGCCTTCGAAGCAACCGAGCCCGAATCTTCAGTTACTTCCGAATCACCCTCGGCGTTAGAGGCCGAGCCCGAGAGATCGGCCAGATCAGCCGTCTCGGCACCCGGTTCACCTGGGGCCGGTGTCAGGGCAAGCAGCTCGGCCTCATCAAAGAGGCGCCCCTGGATCGAGTTCGCTTCGCTGCTCGGTCCGAACTTACGGCGCCGAGCCAGGACGATGCTTTCGTAGATCTTCTGGATGCGCAGTTCAAACTCTGCCTTGAGCTTGGCATGCTCGGCTGTATAGGCAGCGGCCATTCTTTGCTGCTCAATTGAATGAGTAACAGCAATCTGATCTTTTTCAATCAACTGCTCGGCAATAACTCTCTCTTGCTGCGAGGTTTTGGAAATCAGCCGAGCAATGATTGATTTCAGTGAATCAACGTCTTGCGGTAACTCGGCGATATTGACGTTAGCGCCATCGATTTGAAGCGCTGCAGAGCCATCGAGCGCATCAAAAACCGGGGTTGATTCAGGCATCTGATCCATGCCCGAATTATAACCCAAATTTCAGCTAGTTGATTGATATTTCAAGACTTTATGCGG
>RFVZ01000641.1 GCA_009922405.1 Betaproteobacteria bacterium | reverse complement strand
AAGGACTCGAACCCTCGCATGCCGGAATCAAAATCCGGTGCCTTGACCAACTTGGCGACTCCCCAAGCGCTGCAATCAGTGCGCCACCGTCCCGATCATGGGATGCCGTCGCAGGGACTCGCATCGATGAACGTGCCCCACATCAGCCCCCGTGACCGCTTCTGCAATGGACGCTGCGATCGATGATGAATCGGTTGCAGCGAACACGCAGGCTCCAGAACCCGACATCCGGACCGCCGAAGAATCAACTCCGAAGTCGCATGCCACTTCCTGAAGCGCAGACAGTGCTTTCGCCACCGCGATATACCGCTGGAGCACGGACGCCTGGAGATCGTTGTGACCTGGGAGGCGGCGTGGCGCCATCGATTGCTCGCTAGCGAAGCCCGCTAATGTGAGCGGTTTCGTGTTTCGTGTCAAATTTGGGTCCGCAAAAACGACAGCTGTCGGCACCTGAATGGGCGGTTCGATGACGACGTAATGACGCTCGGGTAGGTCGATCGAGTGCAGCTCCTCGCCAATTCCGACCGCATAGGCGTTCTGGCCGCGAACGAAGACGGGCACGTCTGCGCCCAATTGGGCCGCAAGACCAGCAAGGCGGTCGACCGGCCAGTGCAATCTCCAGAGCTGATTGAGCGCGAGTAGTGTGGTGGCGGCATCCGAACTACCACCGCCAAGGCCTCCACCAACAGGTATTCGCTTTTGCACCCGGATTGTGACCCCGAAGTCGGGGTCATCGGTGGCGCCGGCAGTCGTTCTGAGCAATTTCGCGGCGCGCACCGCCAGATCTTGTTCGATCGGCCAGTCGCCCGAGGATGCCACGATCCGGCCATCGTCGCGCGGCTCAAAATCCAGCCAGTCGAATAGGTTGATGAGCTGAAAAACGGTCTCAAGCAGATGGTAGCCATCGCTACGTCGCCCGGTGACATGCAGGAATAGATTTAGTTTGGCAGGCGCTGGGCACTGCAGGAGGGGTTCAAACTGGGCGCGAGTCATCGTGTCATCGTGTCATGGCTTCGGGCGCTCAGGGGTCTAAGAGCAGTCGCAC
>RFVZ01000065.1 GCA_009922405.1 Betaproteobacteria bacterium | reverse complement strand
CCCCGACACTGGAGCAGGGTCTGGCAGGCTCGAGCAAATTCTTCACCCAAGCGGGGGACTAGCGCAGCAATCCCCTCGGCTTCGAGTTGTAAAACCCGTCGGCCGCGCGCCAGCATCGCCGATGCCTGATCGGGTCTACTCTCGGTGACTACGGGTTCAGTCTTCATGCTTTAGTTTATCGGGAGAACGGTCCGGGTAGAATTCGGCCGTGACCTCAAACAATCCGATCACCGAGTTAAAGCGAGTCGCTTCGCAGGATTCGATCGCAGCCCTGGACGGCGTGTCTTTCGCTTACCCCGCGCCTGATCAGCAAGCGTCGTCCACAGGGCGATTGATTCTTGATGGCGTCGAAATGCAATTCGCCCGTGGTCAGGTTGTCGCTTTGATGGGTGGTTCAGGTAGCGGCAAAACGACAATTCTGCGTTTGCTTGGTGGACAACTCACCCCGACTGCGGGGCGGGTCCTGTTTGAAGGCCGCGATGTGAGTCAACTCAAGCGCCAAGAGCTCTTCGACATGCGCCGGCGCATGGGCATGCTATTCCAGCATGGCGCCTTGTTCACCGATCTTTCTGTCTTTGAGAACGTGGCCTTTCCGCTGCGTGAACATGCTCGCCTCCCAGCCCACGCTTTGCGTGATCTGGTGTTGCTGAAATTACAGGCTGTGGGCTTACGGGGCGCTGCCGAACTGATGCCCTCCGAGTTGTCCGGGGGGATGGCCCGACGCGTCGCACTGGCGCGTTCAATGGCCCTGGATCCGCCGCTACTCCTCTACGACGAGCCGTTTGCCGGTCTCGATCCGATCTCACTGGGTACGATCGCGACCCTGATCCGTGAACTTAATGACGCATTGGGAGCAACCTCGATCCTTGTTACGCATGATGTCGCTGAAACATTTGCAATTGCCGATCATGTCTACCTGCTGGGCAACGGACGGATTGTGGCCGAAGGCTCACCCTCCGAACTTCGGGCCAGCGATGACCCTTTCGCGCGACAGTTTTTTGATGCTCAGCGGGATGGCCCAGTGCGTTTTCATCATCCTGCAGTGTCGTTGGCCCAAGACTTGGGTTTGAGGGAGCTCTGAGATGAATTGGGCGATCCGTGCCTTGGACGCTGTGGCAGCTTTGGGCCGCGGTTTTCGCCTCGGCGTCGTCGACACCGGGCGCGCGGCGCGTTACTTCGTTCGGCTGTTGGCGGCAAGCGGTATGGCACTCGGAAGGCCGCGTCTAGTCATCGACCAGATGCATTTTGTGGGTAACCGCTCGGTCGCGATCATCATGGTCTCGGGCCTTTTTGTGGGTTTTGTGCTGGGCTTGCAGGGCTACTATACGTTGCGTCGCTACGGTGCCGAACAGGCCCTCGGGGTTCTTGTGGCGCTGTCGCTGGTGCGCGAACTTGGCCCTGTGGTGACTGCCCTCTTATTCGCGGGACGCGCTGGAACTTCGTTAACGGCTGAGATTGGACTGATGAAGGCGGGCGAGCAACTCGCGGCGATGGAGATGATGGCGGTTGACCCGTTTCAGCGCGTCCTTGCCCCCCGGTTTGCTGCCGCGATCCTTTGCATGCCCCTGCTGGCGGCCTTGTTTTCAGCCGTAGGCGTTTTTGGTGGCTGGCTGGTTGGCGTTCCGATGATCGGAGTCGACGACGGCGCATTCTGGTCGCAAATGCAGGGTGGGGTCGAGTTTGTTGACGACATCGTCAATGGGGTCATTAAGAGTGTGGTTTTTGGCATCACCGTAGGTTTTGTCGCGTTATTGACAGGTTGGGATGCGGTGCCAACGCCTGAGGGCGTGGCGCGCGCTACCACGAAGACTGTTGTCGTGTCCTCACTGGCCGTGTTGGCGCTTGATTTCTTGTTGACCGCGTTGATGTTTGGCACGCGATAGGGGTTAGGAATGGATCGGAAAAAAACGGATTTTCTGGTTGGCCTTTTTGTACTCGCAGGATCGGTTGCGCTGGTGTTTCTTGCGTTTCGGGTAGCCAACCTCGGTGGCGTTGAGTTGGGCAACGCACTCGACGTTCGAGCCCGCTTCGACAACGTGGGTGGCCTCAAGCCCCGGGCACCGGTCAAGAGCGCGGGGGTCACGGTAGGGCGGGTCAAGTCGATCAGTTTTGACGACGGCACCTATCAGGCCGTGGTCATGATTTCGCTCGATCGCCGCTTTCAGTTTCCCAAGGACACCTCGGCCAAAATTTTGACGTCCGGCTTGCTTGGGGAGCAATACATCGGCCTCGAACCGGGTGGTGAGGCGAGCATGCTGGTCGCTGGGTCGACCATTGGGATGACACAATCCGCGGTCGTATTAGAAAATCTCATCAGCCAGTTCTTGTATTCGAAGGCAGCCGAGCCATCGGCGGCGGGTTCGGGTAAGGCGGCAAAGCCATGACGTTTTTGAGTTGCCGGATCGCGGCCGTTTGCAGTTCAGCTTGCCTCGCCTTGTGGGTGATTGGGGCGGTACCTGCGTATGGACAGTCGTTGCCGGTTGAGGCAACTGAGCCAGTGTCGCTGGCCCAGACCAACGTCGAGCCCACGACGCCCATCCAGGAAGCGGTGGGTCTCCAGGCGTCAGATGATGACTTCGACGTCCCACCCGTGAATGATCCGTTCGAGCCGATCAATCGCGTCACGCTCGAGTTCAATCAGCAGTTGGATGACTGGCTGATCCGACCCGCCGCGAAGGGTTACGACACGGTTGTCCCACCACCGGTTCGCTTGATCATCGGTAACGTGTTTGGCAACGTCGGCGACCTCTGGACCGCGACCAATAACCTGCTTCAGGGCAAGCCCGGCGATGCGGGTTCGGATGCATTGCGGTTCGCAATTAACACCACCTTTGGCCTCGGGGGCATCGCCGATTTGGCCTCAGACTTTGGCTTGCCGAAGCACAAAGAAGATTTTGGGCAAACGCTCGGACGCTGGGGATTGCCCGAGGGGCCTTACCTCGTCTTGCCTCTCTTTGGGCCAGGCTCGGTACGCGACGCGGTGGGAACCATCGCTGGTGATCTCCAGGCCAATCCGTTTCGGGCCTTACCCGACCCAGGAGCGCGAAATGCCATCATGACAACCCGACTGGTCGATGCGCGGGCCCGCGTCCTGAGCGGTGATCGACTTTTTAACGAAATTTCGATCGACCGTTATTTGTTTGTTCGGGATGCCTACCTGCAACGTCGCGAATCACAGATTTGGGATGGTGATCCACCACCCCGTCTTCGGAAAGGTTCACGACGCTGAGGCCGACTCAAGCCCGATTCACGTCTACTTTTAACTTCTCAGAGCCTGACCGATATGTTTCGTACCCAAATAAGTTCCCGGCACGCACCTCGCCTGACGGTCGTGGCCCGATCGTCATCACTGGCGGTACTGACTTGGTGTGTCTGCTTGGCGAGCAGTTTCGTGGGATCGGCTCCAGCGCTCGCTCAGGTCGGTGGTACAGCGGGGTCAGCGGCAGGCTCAGCGGCAGGTGTCGCCGGATCGATCGAAGCCCCGGATCTGATGGTCCAGCGGCTCAGTAATGATGTGCTAGAGCGGATTCGGACCGATCGCGATATTCAAAACGGGGATTTGCGGCGTGTCGCAGAATTTGTCGACGCGACCGTGATGCCGAAGGTGGATTTCGCGCGGATGACCGCGCTCGCCGTGGGCCGCAACTGGCGCCAGGCCACGCCCGAGCAGCAAAAGCAGCTCATGGCCGAATTCCGCGCCTTATTACTCCGGACCTACTCCGGCGCACTCTCAAGTGCCCGCGACGTGACCTTGCGCCTGCGGCCATTGCGGGCCGACCCGGCGGATACCGAGATCATCGTGCGCAGCGAAATTCTGCGCCCCCGCAGCGAACCCATCCAGCTCGATTACCGACTGCAGCGGAGCGCCGAAGGTTGGAAAATTTATGACGTCAACGTGCTCGGGATCTGGCTCGTGGAAAGTTATCGAAATCAGTTCGCGCAGGAAGTCTCCGCCAATGGAATCGATGGTTTGATCCGCACGCTCGTCGAAAAGAACCGGGCCTACGATCAGGCGGCCGCTCGCCGTGGCTGAACCCCTTGCGCTACCCGCGCAGTTAAGACATGAAGAGGCGCCGCGCTGGATTGCTCGGCTCGAGGGCGCGATCGCGGCGCAGGGGCGCAGCCCCAACGGCGACTCAGCCCTGATCGATTGTTCGGCCCTGGATCGTTTTGATTCATCGGCGGTCGTGGTGTTGCTGGGCGCATTGCGTTGCGCTCAGGCGGCGGGCGTCTCGATTGTCCTTAAGAACCTGCCTGACAAGCTCGTCAAACTTGCTTCCTTATATGGCGCCGACGGTTTGCTCTTAGGCAGGGTCGCCTGAGGCATGGCACCTAGCCCTGGGGCCGCCGCGATCGAAGTCGCGAACCTGGTCAAACGCTACGATCAATTCACGGCGCTCGATGGGATTTCATTGCGCATTGAGCGCGGTGAGTTTTTTGGTCTGCTCGGTCCCAACGGGGCTGGCAAAACTACCCTGATATCGACTATTGCAGGTCTGGTTCGCGCGAATTCGGGTCGGGCGTTGGTGATGGGACACGACGTCGAGCGGGACTTTCGGGCTGCACGGGCGGCGCTTGGGGTCGTTCCGCAGGAATTGGTATTTGACCCGTTCTTTACGGTTCGCGAAATTCTGCGCTTGCAATCGGGTTACTACGGCCTGCGCAACAACGACCCCTGGATTGATGAAGTCCTGCAGGGACTTGGCCTGCTCGATAAAGCCAACACCAACATGCGCGCACTCTCAGGGGGCATGAAGCGACGCGTGCTGATCGCCCAAGCATTGGTTCATCGACCACCCGTGATCATTCTGGACGAACCGACTGCGGGCGTGGATGTCGAGTTGCGGCAGACACTTTGGCAATTCATTCGCTCGCTTAACCAGCAGGGTCACACTATTGTGTTGACGACCCATTACCTGGAAGAGGCGCAAGCCCTCTGCGGGCGCCTAGCCTTGCTGCGGGGTGGTCGGGTGATTGCGCTCGAGGCCACTTCGAGCTTGCTCCAGCGATTTGCAGGCGGGCGTCTCCAGTTGCGACTGGAAGGCTCATTGCCCCCCGCACTCGAAGCGTTGCGGGTTAATCCCGCTCCGAGCGCCGAGTCAATCACGTTGCGCGTGGATGACTATGCCGAGGTCGAATCCATGCTTGCGGCGATTCGGGTTTGGGGCAGTCGTATTCTCGAGATTGAACTGATGCAGCCCGATCTTGAGGATGTCTTCTTGCGCCTTGTGGGCCAGGAGGCCAAGCCATGACCTTACTGCGCCGGGTCTGGTCGGTTGGTTTGCAGACTCTGTTCAAGAAGGAGTTGCTGCGGTTCTGGAAAGTGGCCGTACAGACCGTTTTGGCGCCGATGTTGACTGCGGTGCTCTATCTGCTCGTTTTTGCCCATGTTCTTGAGGGGCGTCTGGATATTTTTCCGGGAGTGGGCTACACCGCGTTCTTGATTCCAGGCCTGATCATGATGTCGGTCTTGCAGAATGCCTTCGCCAACAGCTCCTCGTCGCTGATTCAATCCAAGATCACCGGCAACCTGGTGTTCATTCTGTTGACGCCCCTCGCCCACTGGGAGTTTTTTGCAGCTTACGTGGCTGCCTCCATGGTTCGTGGACTCGTTGTCGGCCTCGGTCTGCTGCTGACCACCTTATGGTTCGCAGACTTGCAATATGCAGCGCCGGTCTGGATCCTGGTGTTTGCCGTTTTGGGCAGTGCGATCCTCGGTACAATCGGGTTAATTGCTGGGCTCTGGGCGGAAAAATTCGATCAGATCGCAGCATTTCAAAATTTCATCGTGATGCCCGCGACCTTCTTGTCGGGCGTCTTTTATTCGGTCCAGACGCTCCCGCCGTTTTGGCGCATGGTTTCCCACCTGAATCCCTTCTTTTACATGGTCGACGGTTTTCGCCATGGATTTTTTGGGGTCTCGGATGTCCCGCTCGAACTCAGCCTGGGGGTTTGTGTGGTTACTTTGACCGTGTCCGTCGCGATCGCCCTACGCCTACTGGCCAGCGGCTATCGATTGCGTTATTGATAATGAATTTGAGGGTTATCTGCCAATGAATCCCACCCCAGATCTTGTGGCGCAATGGATTGCTGCGGGGCTCGATTGCAGTCATCTTCAGGTGGAGGGTGACGGGCGCCATTTTCAGGCAGTGATCGTCTCTGCGCACTTTGAAGGCCTGCGTTCGATCAAGCGCCACCAGCGCGTGTATGCCGCACTCGGCGAGCGCATGCGTGAGACGGTTCATGCGTTGTCGATGCGCACCCTGACGCCCGCGGAGTGGGACACCGAAAAGGGAGCAGCGGCGCCGCAGGATGGGACCGTTCAGGCGCGTCGGACCGGATCTCACTGACCGTGGATCGGCTTCGGATCACGGGCGGACGGCCCCTCGTCGGCGAAATTCCCGTTTCGGGCGCAAAGAACGCGGCATTGCCGATCCTGTGTGCCAGTCTTTTGACCAGCGAGCCCCTGGTGGTTGATCACGTGCCCCGTTTGCGCGACGTCATCACGACGCGCCGATTGCTCGAGCGCATGGGGGCTCAGATTCGAACCGAAGATACCGAACTCTGCCAGCGGATTATTTTAACGACGCCCGATCACATTGAACCGACTGCGCCCTACGAGCTGGTTCGTACCATGCGCGCGTCGATTCTGGTTCTCGGCCCGCTGCTCGCCCGGTTTGGCAGGGCGCGTGTCGCGTTGCCAGGAGGCTGTGCAATTGGCCAGCGTCCGGTCGACCAGCACATCAAAGGACTCCAGGCGATGGGGGCCGAAATCGTTATCGAACATGGCGACATTGTGGCGAGTGTGCCGCGTCGTTTAGGCAGCGCCATGGGCGGTACCCCACGATTGCGCGGAGCGAAGATCGTGACCGACATGGTTACTGTGACCGGAACCGAAAACCTGATGATGGCGGCCTGCCTGGCCGAGGGTGAAACGATCCTCGAAAACGCAGCTCGCGAGCCCGAAGTCGTCGATCTTGCGCTGTGTTTGCGGGCCATGGGGGCCCAGATCGAGGGTGCAGGAACCGATCGTCTGGTGATCCAGGGCGTTGAACGTCTTCACGGTGCGACCCATCGCGTGATGCCTGATCGAATTGAAACAGGGACTTTTCTCTGCGCTGTGGCAGCGACGGGGGGAGAGGTCCGCCTCACCGGAACCGCAGCGCAAACGCTCGATGCAACGCTTGAGAAATTGCGCGAGGCGGGCTGCGAACTGGAATGCGATGCCGACAGTATTCGCATCGTTATGAACCGTCGACCGCGAGCGGTTGACTTGCGTACAGCCCCTTACCCCGGGTTTGCCACCGATATGCAAGCGCAGTTCATGGCCCTGAATACCATCGCCGACGGCGCTGGATTGATCGTCGAAACCATTTTCGAAAACCGGTTCATGCACGTGCAGGAGCTCAAGCGCCTCGGTGCCGATATCGCGATTGATGGTTCGACCGCGGTCGTACGCGGTGTTGCCTCGCTGTCTGGTGCGAACGTGATGGCGACCGATTTGCGTGCCTCTGCAGGGCTTGTGATTGCAGCCCTCGTGGCGCATGGTGAAACGACGATTGACCGTGTGTACCACCTCGATCGCGGGTATGAACACATGGAACAAAAACTGACGGCGCTGGGGGCTCAGATTGAACGACTCGTCTGATCCTCAGCCTCCGATGCTCACTCTTGCGCTCTCCAAGGGCCGCATTTTTGCCGACACCGTTCCCTTGCTGGCGGCTGCAGGGATCGAGGTGGCTGCGGACGCGGACAGTTCGCGAAAACTTATCATCCCGACCGGCGATCCAGGATTGCGCCTGATCATTGTTCGTGCCACCGACGTGCCGACTTATGTTCAATATGGCGCGGCTGATTTTGGCGTGGCGGGCAGTGATGTGCTCGATGAACATCTCGCACAGGCCGGTGATCACGCGCTTTATCAGCCCATCGACCTCGGGATTGGCCGCTGTCGAATGAGCGTTGCAGCCCGGGTGGGTTTTGATTACGAGCAAGCCATCCGTCGTGGGTCTCGCCTGCGGATCGCTACCAAGTTCACTGCAATTGCCCGTGAACATTTTGCCCGTAAAGGCGTTCATGCCGAGCTGGTCAAGCTGTATGGCTCGATGGAGCTCGCACCACTGGTAGGTCTTGCAGACGCCATCGTTGATCTGGTCTCCACCGGCAGCACTCTGCGTGCTAACCAACTGGTCGAAGTCGAGCAGATCGGCGAGGTCTCGTCGCGTCTGATCGTTAACCAGGCCTCGATGAAAACCCGGGCAGAAGCGCTAGAGCCCTTGCTTCGGCGACTCGCAGCCGCAGTCGCCCAGCGTGATCGTGAGGCCAAGTCTTGATCTTGCGACTTGACTCCCAGTCGGCGGATTTCGATGCTCGACTGGCCGCACGGCTTGCGTTTGAGCCATCGGCCGATGCCGCCATCGAGCAGACCGTCGCTGCGATTCTGGTGGACGTTCGCGGGCGCGGTGATGCGGCTTTGCTCGAATACACGCGACGTTTTGATCGGCTTGATCTTGGTGATGCTGCCGCACTCGAACTGAGCCCCGACACCTTGCGCGCGGCCGTCGACACGCTCGATCGGACCCAGCGCGAGGCGCTTGAGGCGGCGGCGGATCGGATCTATCGGTATCACCGTCACCAGGTGGCCACGACCTGGGTGATTGAAGAATCCGACGGCACTCGATTAGGTCAAAAAATCACCCCGCTTGATCGGGTGGGTCTGTATGTCCCGGGCGGCAAGGCCGCCTACCCCTCCTCGGTCCTCATGAATGCGATACCGGCCAAGGTCGCGGGCGTTGCCGAGCTGATTATGGTGGTCCCGACCCCGGACGGCGTACGCAACCCCATGGTGCTTGCGGCCGCCGCGATCGCTGGCGTGGATCGGGTTTTTACGATCGGTGGCGCACAGGCGGTTGGCGCGCTGGCCTGGGGCACGGCCACGGTGCCTCGGGTCGACAAGATCGTCGGGCCGGGTAATGCCTATGTGGCAGAAGCCAAGCGGCGGGTCTTTGGCACGGTTGGCATCGACATGATTGCCGGTCCAAGCGAAATTCTGGTCATTTCGGACGGCAGCGCGCCAGCGGACTGGATCGCGATGGATCTGTTTTCGCAGGCCGAGCATGACGAACTCGCCCAGTCCATCCTGCTGACGCCCGACCCCGCGCATCTCGAGGCGGTCGCGCAGGCTATCGAGCGTCTTTTGCCCACCATGCCGCGGCGCGCAACGATCGAACGTTCATTGGCCGACCGCGGCGTTCTGGTGCTTGTTCGAGATCTTCAGGAAGCATGTCAGATTGCTAATCGGATTGCGGCGGAGCATCTCGAACTGGTCGTGGCGGACCCTTGGGTTTGGTCCGAGCACATTCGCCACGCCGGGGCGTTTTTCCTGGGACCTTGGTCATCAGAGTCATTAGGGGACTATTGCGCCGGCCCGAATCATGTGTTGCCGACCATGCGGACCGCGCGTTTTTCGTCGCCCCTGGGCGTTTATGACTTTCAGAAACGTTCTAGTTTGATTGCGATCTCCGCGACCGGTGCGCAAACGCTTGGGCCGATCGCCGCGACGCTCGCCGAGGGTGAAGGCTTGGCCGCCCATGCCCGCAGCGCGACTTTGCGACTGGCGCCGCAGGCGACTGAGAATTGCGCCACCGCCCGCTCCGAATCCGCTACCCCGCTACATGCTCATCTTCGTGTTCCGCTGCATGTTTTTCGGGGGGAGATTCGCTCGCAACCCCGCTACGTGGTTGCGCCCTCGGCCGGTCTGGTCAAACTTGACGCGATGGAGAATCCTTACCCGCTGCCGGCAAGCTTGCCGCAAGCGTTGCGTGAGCAGTTCGCCGAGTGCCTTGCGCAGGTGGCGCTTAACCGTTACCCCTTGCCGGGTCAGGCCGCGCTCAAAGCCCAACTCGCCCGACGTGCTGGCGTGCCGGCCGATTTTGAGTTGCTTTTGGGGAATGGGTCGGACGAGATCATCGCCATGCTGTCGAGCGCCGTCGCCCGTCCTGGAGCGGTCATCGTTGCGCCAGTGCCAGGTTTCGTGATGTACGACGTTTCGGCACGACTCGCCGGGTGTCGATTTGTCGGTGTCCCCTTGCAGGACGATTTCGCCCTCAACCTGGACGTCCTTTGCCACACCATTCGGCGTGAATGTCCTGCATTGATCTGGCTGGCTTATCCGAACAATCCCACGGGTAATGCGTTTGATGCGCAGGCGATCGAGACCGTTTTGCGTGTCGCTCAAGAGGCGGGGGCTGGCTTTGTGGTGCTTGATGAGGCCTATCGGCCGTTCACGACGCACTCATGGATGTCGCGCCTGGTGGACTTTCCCAACTTGCTGGTCATGCAGACGCTCTCAAAGCTCGGTCTCGCAGGCGTGCGCCTCGGGTACGTGGCGGGGCGTCCTGAGGTGCTGGCGGAACTCGATAAGGTTCGGCCTCCATACAACATCAATGTGTTGACCGAAGCGGCAGCACACTGGGTGCTTGAGCAGGCCGGTGAGGTGCTCGACGCACAGGCCGGCCGCATCCGTTCGGACCGGGCAGTGCTGGCCAGCAGTCTCGGCGAGATCGCAGGGGTCGAGCAGGTTTTTCCTTCGGAGGCTAACTTTCTGCTCTTTCGGGTCGCGCTACCAGACCACACGCCGGCGCGTACGATAGAGGCATTGCGCGCGCGCGGCGTACTGATCAAGGATGTCTCGCGCGCTCACCCCTTGCTGACGGGTTGTTTGCGCGTCACCGTCGGCACGGCCGAAGAAAATGCCGTTTTTCTCCATGCGCTGCGCGAGAGCCATCAACATGCGAACCGCTGAAGTCACCCGCAACACCGCCGAAACCCGCATCCGTGTGGCCATCAATCTCGATGGTACGGGTCAAAAGTCACTTGCGACGGGCGTGCCTTTTTTGGATCACATGCTCGATCAGATTGTGCGCCACGGCTTGATTGATATCGATATTGTGGCCCAGGGTGATCTCGAGATTGATGCGCATCACACCGTTGAAGATGTCGGCATCACCTTGGGTCAGGCTTTTGCCCAAGCGATTGGCGATAAGCGGGGCGTACGCCGTTACGGCCATGCTTATGTGCCGCTGGACGAAGCGCTGTCGCGGGTGGTGGTCGACCTGTCCGGGCGGCCAGGGCTTGATTGGCATGTCACTTTTACTCGCGCCAGCGTAGGTAGCTTTGATGTGGATCTGCTGATTGAGTTCTTTCGCGGCTTCGTCAACCATGCCGGCGTCACGTTGCACGTCGATAACCTGCGCGGCGTTAATTGCCACCATCAGTGCGAAACCATCTTCAAAGCGTTCGGGCGCGCCCTAAGGATGGCGGTTGAGTT
>RFVZ01000640.1 GCA_009922405.1 Betaproteobacteria bacterium | reverse complement strand
TTCTGGCGCACCTTCTGGCGGATCTGCGTCCGGTTCTTCAGCCAGTTCCGAGAACAGCGGGTCTAAGTCGGCCGCGGGGCCGACGGTGGGGGCTGGTGGTTCGAGTTCGGGCAGCGCAACCAGCGGTGGCGGCGCAGCGAGCTCGGTCAGTGGTTCCAAAGCGTGAACAAACCGGCGCCGACCCTCATGAACCGACTGCGTAGTTATCTCGTCACCGGGTTGCTGATCTGGGTGCCTCTGGTCATCACGCTCTGGGTCTTGAATCTGATCGTGAGCACCCTCGATCAGAGCTTGGCGCTGTTGCCGACCAGTTGGCAACCTGAACGCTTTACGGGGCTCAGAATTCCGGGTGTTGGGGCCCTGCTCACCATCCTGGCGGTCTTGGTCACCGGGATGCTGACGGCCAACTTTCTGGGCCAGCGGCTAGTTTTGTTCTGGGAAGCGTTGCTGGCCCGAATCCCGATTGTGCGCACGATCTATTCCAGTGTGAAGCAGGTCTCGGACACGTTGCTCTCGGACAGCGGTCAGGCATTTCGTAAAGCGCTTCTGGTCCAGTATCCGCGCGCAGGCTGCTGGACCATTGCTTTTCAGACGGGGGTCCCTGCGCCCGAGGTGGCCCGCCGCGCGGGTGACGGCATGGTGTCGGTTTATGTGCCAACGACGCCCAACCCCACTTCGGGTTTTTTCCTGATGATGCCAATGTCTGATGTGATCGAACTCGAAATGAGCGTCGACGAAGCACTCAAGTATGTTGTTTCCATGGGGGTCGTGGCGCCTGGCGTCAAACCTCCCCCGCGGTCGCGCTGACCGCGCGCTTTTCACCTTTTTACGAAGTTGTCCGTCATGAGCGCACCTTCTTTCGGCCGCACCTGCTATGCCGGTGCTGTGTCGGCCCAGCATCTGGATCAAACCGTTACGCTGTTTGGCTGGGTCCAGCGTCGGCGCGATCATGGTGGCGTGATCTTCATTGATCTGCGTGATCGCGAAGGCATTGTTCAGGTGGTTTGCGACCCCGATCGCGAGGCGGTCTTTGCCACCGCCGAACGGAT
>RFVZ01000639.1 GCA_009922405.1 Betaproteobacteria bacterium | reverse complement strand
ACTTAATCAGACTGAGGGGGGGCTCGAACTGCTGTTCCCGGGCTCCCTCTCTACCACTTGAGGACCTGCCATGAGCAAAATTGACATAGACGAGTTACGTACGACGCTGGGCGTTGGAACACTTTACCCTGACTCAACTTTGCAACAGGTTGCCGATGCTGCCGAAAACCTTGTAGACGGCCTGCTCGACTACAATCGATGCTCCATAGCATCGGCTCAACTCTCAAATAATGTGGTAACTTACTGGACCGCTGACCGTAACTCGTTATCTATTGGTGACTCAGTTACGGTCAGTGGAACAGACTCAACCTTTAACGGCACTGTGACGGTAGTTAATCGAGATGATTTCTATTTCACAGCTGCTAAAACCGCTGCGAATACAGACCTAAAGCGATACAAGCCATTTGGCCAAGCATTGCTGGCATCTCAAGCCCTAATTTACGACAGCGTACCATCCGTTAGAGAGGCGGCACTCGCTGTGGCAGTCGAGATTTTCCAGCAACGTACTGCCCCAGGTGGCACTATTCAGGCCATCGACTTTACGCCTGGACCGCATCGTTTGGGTCAAGCACTGCTCAGTCGAGTTAGGGGTCTATTAGCCCCATACATGGACATGGGCGGTATGGTCGGATGAGCCTAACCGAAACTAGGCAAGACCTCGCAGATGCGCTCAAAGACCCTTCATACAGCGTTTACGCCTACCCGAACGAAGTCATGTTCGGTCCATGTATTGTGCTCGTACCTGGTTCGCCTTATGTGCTATGGCAAACCCCATCAAGGTTCGCAGCCCGATTTATTTTAACTCTGATGGTCAATAACAACGACAATCAGGCAGCCCTAGTCAATCTCGAGAACATGATTGAGACTGTTGCAGCTTTAATTCCAGATTATGTAACTGTTGGCGATTTCTCACAACCTACCTCAAATGAAGTCGGCTCCACCGAATACCTAACAACCGACATCGAGCTCGATGTCACAATCAACTAGGAGAGTGCCCACATGGCAATCAAATATGTAACAGGCAGGGATTTAACTCTGACCATCAACTC
>RFVZ01000638.1 GCA_009922405.1 Betaproteobacteria bacterium | reverse complement strand
TGTCTGGCACGGACAGCTTCACCTACAAGGCGAATGATGGAACGGGCGACTCTGGTTTGGCGACGGTATCCATCACGGTGGCATCGGTGAACGATGCGCCTGTGGCCGGAACGCTGTCGGTGAAGACCGATGAGGACACGACGGCGATGATCACCCTGCAGGGCTTCGACCCCGAGGGAGCAACGCTGACCTACGCGGTGGTGCGGCAGCCCGCCAACGGTGTGGTGAGCGGCGAAGGAGCGAACATGGAGTACGTGCCGAACGCCGACTTCAATGGTAAGGACAGCTTCACTTACAAGGTGAGTGACGGCGCACTGGAGTCGAGCGCGGTGACGGTGGCGATCACGGTTACTTCGATTGCTGACGGCCCGGTGGCACTGACCCAGACGGTGAAGGTCGTGCAGGGCAACTCTGTGGCGATGACGCTGAAGGCCTACGACGGCGACAACGACACGCTGACCTACACGTTGGCGTCGCAGCCGAAGCAGGGAACCTTGAGCGGCACGGCACCGAACTTGGTGTACAAGGCCAATGCGAATGCGAAGGGCACCGACAGCATCACCTACCGAGTGAACGACGGAACATCGGACTCTGGATTGGCGACGGTGCTGATCGTGATTGGCGAGGCATCGACGCTGACGATCAAGTCGAGCAGCCCCGAGCTGTTGACCTTGGAAGTGCGCGCGCCGAAGGGTGCAGTGGTGCAAGTTGAGAACGCAACGAAGCTGGGAACCTGGAGCGCCACGGCGATCAAGGTGACTGGTGAAGGCACGGAAGTGGGAGTGCCAGTGAACCTGCAAGTGGACAAGAATGTCCCGGCGCGGTTCTGGCGCTTGAACGTCCTGTCGATGCCGTAAACGACTCGATCGGCGGCTGAGCCGAGAGCTGAGCAGCTAGAAATTAATTCAGGCGCGTCCGCGAGGGAAACCTCCGGACGCGCTTTTTGTTTTATCCCTACCTCGGAGAGGGTTGAGCGACAGCGACAGAGCTCGTCCTACGAGCCTTCCAAGAAGGGATCGATCTGCCGAATACCAATAAATACCGACCCTA
>RFVZ01000637.1 GCA_009922405.1 Betaproteobacteria bacterium | reverse complement strand
CAAAATAAACGCAATTGGCAGCGTTCGAGGTAAGCTCGCGAGGTCTTTGAGCTACATCGATTCGGACGAATTGAGCCTGCTCAACAATCACCTTGACTCGCGCGAGGGGGCACTACGCACTTCAATTGCAACCACGCCGACATCCATGCTTCGACGAAACTTTTGATTTGGTGCAGGCTCGGCATGAACACTCCTTACAAATACTGGGTGCTGCACAACGGTGTTGCTTGGATTAAAACCCCCAGTGGCTGAGATCCCCGAGGTGCCGCGAATTTCGCAGCTGATTTCTAGGGCTACCCACAGACGGGGTTGCCCATCCTGAGAATCCCGTCACGCAGGCACTAAGTGTTTTCCCTAGTTAAATGTTTTCACGGTAGATTTTCAGGGGGCGAACATCTAGGGTGCCCGGAGTCGATCCTTCGGCGTTTATTGAGACTGTCCGTTTTTTAATTCATCATCAATATCCGAGGTTATTCCTATGTCCCGTTGCGAAGCACAGTATGTCTTTAAACCAAACCCTGGCGCTGATATGGCCAAGTTGATGGAGCTGGTCAAGGAATCAGCAGCCATTTGGCGGCGTCACGGAGCCCAGGTCTCGCTATGGATGGTCTCTGGTGGCGAAGTTGGCAATCTAGTGTTTACTGCCTCCTTTCCCAGTTTCTCAGCCTATGGAAGCTGCCTGGAAAACATGTTTGCCGATCCTGCTTATGCAGTCTGGAGTGCAAAAGGGGTGGCCTCAGGCCTGAGTAGTTGGGTGCGTAGCAATACGGCCCGTGAAGTGCCGCTGGACTAAGTCAGGATTAATGGTCGAAGTCCGGGGGTTCAGAACGCCTCCGGACCAGCCGCATCACAAATAGCTCGGCAGGTTTTCTGGGCTGCTCATAGCCCGACATGCCCAGCGCAAAACCCCGTCTAGCAAGCCCTAAACGCTGAGATCGGCGGCGGGTGGAGGGTAGGGATGCTAGGCCGCCTGCGCCCGCGCCCGAGCAAGAAATTCGGTCCCGGGTCGGACCGCCCCGAAGCCTCCAACCTGCGTTCCGCGTGACCAGC